>JAZDLZ010000829.1:0-4083 GCA_043801535.1 Pseudomonadota bacterium | reverse complement strand
TTCACGACATGGGCGGTGAAGCCAATGCCGAATCGATCTACGAGCTCGATCTGCCGCCCGCAAGAGAATTGGTGACCGGGAAGGACCGTCTCGTTATCGACGTCGGATTGGCCACGTCCTATGCCGCCAAGGCCTGGCAGGACAGCTACTACGTCGAGCTAGCGATCGACGAGAAGTCGGATCCGGCCAAGGCGTCGTTGAAGCTGTTCGCCATCCAGATTCTCGACCGCAGCACCAATGCCGGCGCCAATCTGGGCGCCGACAGCCGCGAGTACTTGGCATCGGTGCGCGCTTTCGGCTCGCCGACGGGAGGACTGGAAATCGGAGCTCGCGCGGTCGAGGTCTACGGGTTGGGATCCGACGAAGCTGGCGAGGCTGGCGAAGCTGGCGAGGCCGGCGAAACGCTGCCGCGGCAGTTCTTCACCGGGATAGCCGACGCCCGCTACGAGCTTGCGCTGCTGGACAAGGGACGTCTTACCGCCTACTGGGAGCTCGCCGGGACAGACGGGCAGCGGCAGGAGGAGGATGCAACCGGGTGGGCGACCATCGGCCGATTGCGCTTCTCTCATCCGGCGCTCGAAGGCACCCTGACCGGTCGCCATCAGGACGAGAGATTCATTGCGCTCGGCTCGAGCGCAACCCAGCTCGGGACTCTGCGTGACGAGATGCGCTTGACGGCGACCGGCTATCCGACCCGGTGGTTGCCTACGACGGCTTTCTTCTCCTGGCAACTGTCCAATACCGGCGACGGCAGCACTGGTCTCGTCCAGCACGCATTCGCCCGGGTGCAGGCGACCCACGAGAAGGCGCCTGCCACCAGCTTGCAGGTCGGTCACAGTCTCGTCGAGGCGGCGGAGCAGCGCACCGGTCGGCTCAAGCTGGCTGCGCAGCTCGACTACGATCTCGCTCGGGCGATTCGCTGGATCAAACGGTGCAGCCTGCGCGCCCTCTACAGTTTCTCGCAGGCAGACACCGAGGACAGCGGCTTCTTCGTTCGTGGCGATCGCGTCGAGCTCGTCCGCCTGGAGGGGCGAGTGGCGCCGAATCTGACCGAGTCGGCCTATGCCCTGTTCCGGGCCCGCAAGGTGTGGGGAAAAGAGGACGAAAGAGGCGAGTACGGGCTCACGCTCCACCACTACGAGCTCAACTCTGGAGCGCGCAGCGCCTACGCAGACGGCATCATTCCCCAGATCAACTACACGGTCTTCTACGACGACAGTCGCCTCGAGGGCACTACTCCATTCCGGGCGGCGAAGGCCAGCATGGCAGGCACTCTGGGAGTGTACCCCGGTCGATGGTGGCCGGCGTTGTCGTCGGTGGTCATCGAGCCGCGCTATTCCGTTGCCAACGACGAGAGATCAGAAGACGAGCTCAGGACGGTTTTTCGTCGGATCCACCGCCTCGACAATCGCGCAGTCTATGGCGGCACCGGAAGGCTCGAGCTCGAGCTGCAGCAGCTCTACGAGGTCTCGCGTACTGGAGAAGACCAGCATCAGGACGGCAGTCGCCTCGAGCTGCGCAACCGGCTGGTATACCGGCCGGTATTCAGCTCGCCGATCAGCGTCAGGCTGAGCTACCTCGGCGAGCGGTCACTGAATGATCAGAGCCTGCTGCCTGGTGCGCCGTTCTGGGGAGCTCAGACCATTCACGAGGGCGTGCTCGAGTGGCTGATGCGCTGGAGCAGAGTGGTAACCACCAGGATCAAGGGAACCTACGTTCACGGGAAGACGGACGGAGTGTTGATACGCGACACCAGCGTGGCTCCGGCTTCGGCGGTGCTCCAGCAGCTCACGCAGGATCGAGTGGGAGGCGAGGCTGAGCTTCGCCTCTTCCCCTTCGCCGACGCAGCTCGACTGTACGTGCTGCAGCGGGGCGGAGTGTCTCGATTGATTGGCAAGGGCGAGGGCTCCACTGACGCGCTCGACTTCTATGTTGCCGGGAGCGCGATCTGGGTGGTTCGCGATCAGCTCCATCTCGATGGCGAAGTCCTCTATCGCCGGATAACCTGCCTGTCGCAGTCCTGTGCCGCGGCAGCGCCGCTGGAGGTACGGCTATTCCTGACGTGGAACATATGAGCTTGCTTCCCGGGACCAGCCTCGAGCCGCCCAGGCTGAGTAGCAGGCCATTGCTGGGTGGCCAGGGCGTTCGCCATTGGCTCGCTGTCCTGTTCGTCCTGCTGTGCTGCGCGGGCTGCCGGTCGTACGAGGAAGTAGTCGTGTTCTATGCCACCAGTCTTCGCCGGGTTCTCGCCGAGGCGGCCCAGGAATACCAACAACAGAACCCCAAGACGCGAATCCGTCTGGAGCCGAGCGGATCACTGCTGGCCATCCGCAAGGTCGCCGATCTGGGGCTGCGCGCCGACGTGGTGGCGGTTGCCGACGCCGAATTGATCGAGACTGGGCTGGTGCCGCGTCTCGCCAGTTGGATCGTGGAGCCGGTGACCAACGAGATCGTGCTGGCGCACAAAGACCATAGCAGAGCCACCGACGAGATCACGACGGAGAGCTGGCAGCTCGTGGTGCGCCGGCCGGAGGTCCGGCTGGGTCGCGTCGATCCAGACCAGGCGCCGCTCGGCTACCACACGCTGTTTGTCTGGCAACTCGCCGGCGGCAATGGACTGGCCGACGAGCTTGCCGGTCGCTGTGCCGCCGAGCACGTCGTTCCCGACGAGACCGAGCTGCTCGCGCTCCTCGAAAGCAGGGCTATCGACTATGCCTTTCTGTACCGTTCGTCGGCCGAGGACCACCATCTCAAGATCACGGAATTGCGGACCGCCGAGAACCTGTCGCGACGCGAGCTCTCGGCTCACTATGCGGTTGCGTCGGTCGGGATCAGAGTCAAGCACGGTGAGCCGCCGGCCACCGTGACGGGCAGGCCGATCACCTATGGCATTACCGTGCCCACCAACGCCCCCAACCCTGCCCGTGCCGCGGACTTCGTCGCCTTTCTCCTCGGCGACCGCGGGCAACGCGCCTTCACGCGAGCGGGCTTTCACTTCCACGCTCCCGTTCCTTGCCGTCATCCGGAAAGACTGCCCTCCGGCCTCGTGCCGCTCGTGGCACCGTCACCGAAAAGGGGGCCGAGCGTGGACGGAAAGGAATAGCCATGAGCTCTGAAAAAGCACGTCCTGATCCTCTGCGTACAACCAACACGATCCCTCTTGTCGACTTGGCTCTGCGCTATCTCAAGGCTGAACAGGTTGAGCTCGTTTTCGGCGTGCCAGGAGGACTCCTGCATCCCCTGTTGGCAGTATGCCTTCAGCCAATCGCAGTCTAGTGGCATGTCGGGCCGCTGGCAATTCCCACGACGCTCGCCTCGCTATGTCTTCACATTTGACTTGACCGGCGGCCTATCCGCGCGCATCTTCCTCCTGTCGAAGCGTGAATTCCGGAGTGGTTCTTGAATCGCGTGGGCATGGAATAGAAGAATCGGGTGATCGCCCTTCGACAGCACTCACCCAGTCAGAAGAAGAAGGTTTTCGTGGAAACTGGCACCGTAAAGTGGTTCAACGATTCGAAAGGCTATGGCTTCATCTCGAGAGAAGGCGGTGAGGACGTGTTTGTTCATCACTCCGCGATCGAGACGGAGGGATTTCGCTCGCTAGCCGAAGGACAGAAAGTGTCGTTCGAGCTAGTCCGGGGCCCCAAGGGTCTTCAGGCCGCAAACGTACGCTCCCTATAGGTCTTGAGGAGTGAGTTGATCCCAGTAGAGGGCGGTCCAGACAGCGGATCGCCCTCATGGTTTTCGGAACGAACGAGGTTAGTAGCGCTCATGTCAACGGGAACACGTCTCTATGTTGGTAACCTTTCTTTCGCGACGTCCGAGAGCACGCTCCGCTCTTTTTTCGAAACGGACGGTCGCAACGTCGTCGAGGTCAAGATTGTGACCGATCGCGAGACTGGCCAGCCGCGCGGCTTCGCCTTCGTGGAGCTGGGGTCACCTGCTGACGCTCAATCGGCGATCTCTGCGCTCAACGGGCGCGAACTCGACGGAAGAACGTTGAGGGTGAACGAGGCTCGCGAACGCGAGAGTCGCGGTGGTGGTGGTGGTGGTGGTGGTGGCGGCGGCGGTGGCGGTGGCGGT
>JAZDLZ010000226.1:0-8331 GCA_043801535.1 Pseudomonadota bacterium | reverse complement strand
ACCAGCAAGACGCACGATTCCGGCCTCTCTGAGATCGATGCCGTAGACGCCGTCGAGCTTGAAGGTGTGTGGCCGATCGTGAGGCAGCGGACCATCGCGATTGGCGACCAGCTCGGTCAAGTCGTACATCGAGGTGACGTTGGGATCGAGCTGATTGGTGTCGGGTGAGAACAGGCCGGGATAGTTGCCCTCGAGCCTGGAGTAGGTATAGGAAGCTTGCAGGAAGAAATTCCGCGACATTCGCTTGTTGGCGTGCAGGGTCACGGCATGGTAGTCGCGCCGCGGCTTGTCGAAGCCTCGTATCTTCCTGAACATGTCGAGCTCGACCTCCAGCCCCTCGAGCTCGGCCGCCAACTCTTCCTTCTTCGCCGGATCCGAATCTCCGAGGCCCGCGATCTCGTGCGCGAGCGATTCGATCTCGTCCTCGAGCCGGCTCTCCTCGTCCTCGTCGAGCTCGCCAGGATTGGCGATCATGTACGTTGCCGCTCCGTCGGTGGAAAGGTCTTCGATGACCCTGCCGAGCCGCCGGTTCTGGTAAGACAGCCCCACGAGAAGATCCTCGAAGACTTCGTATTCGATTCCGGCGACGGCCTCGTCGACGTATTGCGGCTTGGTTCCAGGAACGACCAGATTGGTGCCACCGATGACGTTCGAGGTGTTCTCCGCCGGAACGGTCGTCTCCGGACAGTTGCTCGCCTCGCTGGGAAACACCGTGATGCCGTCCACCACCAAGGGCGCCCCGCACTCCGAGTGCTCGAACCACCGCTGATAGAACGTCTCACCGCCGAACGAACGCTTGTTGATGTCCAGGGGAATCGTCTCGTAGTACCGGGCGAGATTGGCGTAGACGCGGGAGCGTCCCTCCTTGGTCCAGTCATAGAGAACGCCCACCCTCGGAGCGAACATGCTATGGAGAGTCAGCGCGTCCTCCGGCATTTCTTCGTTGGTGCGGGCATCGATCGTGCCCTGTAGCTCGTCGGCGTATTTCAGGGTCTGACCGTCGTAGCGAAGGCCAGCGTTCACCGTCAGATTGGGAAGGATCTGCCACTTGTCTTGCAGGAACGCGCTCCAGTAGGGGGTGTGGCTCGTCCTGGTGCGGCTATCGAGATAGGCGCAGTGAACCGCATTGCCGCTCTCGTCCCTGCCACAAACGTCCGTGCCCTTGTCGTCGAGCGTGACATAGCGTTGGACCATCCACGCCGGATTGCCCGCAGCATTCTGACTCGTCAGGTTGATTCGGCCGCCGGTGTACCCGACCTTCGACACCAGCTCGTTGGCTTCGAGTCCACCTCCCGCCTTGAGCTCGTGGTGGCCGGCCGCCTGGAAACGATGGGTGAAGACCAGATTCGCCATCTGCCGCTTCTCGCGCTCGTCGATAATCATGCCGTACGAATCGAAGGCATAGTTGACGATCGGGCAATTCTGGATTCCCGGGAACGGGTCCTCGGGAGTGCCGTCTTGGCACAGGCGAAGCACGTCCGGATGCTCGGACTGATCGCGGTTCCGGCCAATCACCGCCAAGCTCGGATAGGGCGCTGCCGGATCGGCGACTGGATTGAGAATGACCAGATTCTGCGGCAGCTCGTCGACGACGCGACCGTCGCCGGTCTTGGCCTCGAGCGGACGGTCGAGGTTTCTTGCCTGGTGCCAGCCAGCGACCAGGTCGATCTGGGTCTTGTTGCCGGCGAATTTCGACGTCCACTTGAAGGCGAGGTCGCCGACGTAGGGTTCCCGCTGAAGGTGGGTCGCCGCGTCGGTACCGGGAAGAAAACCCTGACCGGGAATGACCGCCAGGTTTTCTTCGTAGCCGGGAGCAAACAGGCCACTGATTGCGCCCTGGTGGTTCGGGTCGAGGGCGAAGGTGACCTTGGCCTGAGCATTGTATGTCTGTTTCAGCCCGGTAAAGTTGCGCGTCGCCGACTCGATGTCCTCGACCTTGGTGAGGCCCGTATCCCAGTCGACGTCTGGAATGCTGTCCGACTCGCACGTCTTGTCTGCCGCGCTGCAGTCCTTGTCGATCGTGGTCGCGGGATCGCCGTCGGAGTCCCGGTTCTGCTCCGAGTACTTGTAGCTGTTGTTCTCGCGATCGACCTGAGCACTGACAATGCGGTGGTGCCTGGTCCTTTCCAATACCGGCGCAAAGCCAACCCAGAACCAGACCTTGTCCTTGACGATTGGACCGCCGAGCTGCATGGCCAGGTTACCCTGGAACAGCTTCTCCGAGTCGACGCGGATAGCGCTGCCGAGGACCGGAATCTTCTCGCGGCTGGCCTCCAACTGGCCAGGTGAGAGCTCGGCGCGCACACTGCCGTGGAGCTCGTTGGTGCCGCTCTTGGTGGCGATGTTGACCACTCCACCAGTGGAGCCGCGATACTCGGCCTCGTAGCCGCCGCTGATGATCTCGGTCTCCTCGATGAAGTCGTTGACGATTTCGCTGCCGACCCTGCCGTAGGTAAGGTTGGTGGTGTTGATTCCGTCGACGATGTACTGATTCTCGACCGACGTTGCGCCCCCGAACGAAGTCCCATAGAAATCGGGCTGGCTTCCACTGGCAGCGGAAAGCAGGCTGGAAAACGTCGGCCCGCCAGTCGGCACCTGGGTGATGTAGTCTTTGCCAAGGGTTATTCCCTGGGTTGCCGAGCCGATGTTGACCATCGGCGACCTCTCGGTAATGGTGATTACCTCCCCTTTGGCTACCCCGGTATTGACCGCGACATTGACCGCGGTGAGCTTGCCAATGCTGATGATGATGTTCTGTCGCCTGACCGTGGCGTCGGAGTAATAGACGGTGATCTCGTAGATGCCCGGCGGCAGATTGCCAATGTAGTACTGCCCGGTGCTGTCGGAAAGCTCGGCCTGGGTTCCCAGCAGGACGGGCGAGACGGCAACAATCGTGGCGCCTGCCAGCGGCGCTCCGTTGGCTTGCTCGCTGATGACGCCGCGAATGGCGCCAGTGGTAGGCGATTGGGCAACCACCGGGACAGCGACTAGCAGCACGATCGCCAGGCCAAGCGCCGCGACCAGATTGAACCGACAAGAACGCATGTTCTCCATCCTTTCTTGGCCCGTGGCTAGGCTGCCGGAGCAGCGGTGGTGAAAGAAAACGTCATGTCGGCTGGCACTTCCACGTCGAAGGTATCCTTGACCCCGCCGGTTCCACCCTTGATTGTCACCGTGTGCTCGGTGCTATTGGCGAGGCGCGAGCTCGGGGTAAAGACAACGTTGGCGCCACTGACCTTGGTGCTGCCCGGGACATTGGTCTTGTTTTTGTCCTGCACCACTATCGAGCCGGCCGGCGCTTCCTTTACTGGAGCGGTGAACTTGATGGTGATTGGCTGGGCAGGATCGATTCCGGTCTGGCCGGTCTGATTGGTTATCGCCAGGGGCTCGGTTGGGAACGAAACCACGTCGGCAACGTTCCGCAGAGTGACCGGCTCCCCGTCTTTGTCGGTCATCGTTCTACTGATGGTGAGAGAACAGGTGGTGTTGGTTGGCAGGAGAGGAGGAAAGACAATCAATGCCGGACCGAGCGCTTCCCACGATTGCACCAGGCTCGGAATCTGATTGCCCGACACCTGATAGAAGCCGTCGAAGAAACTGTTCTCCCAGGCGAGCCGGCTGCCGCACTCCAGCGAAACCAGCTTCTCGAGCAGCACCACCTGGTCGGCATTGCCGTCGTTGTTGGGGTCGTAGTAGCGCCCGGCCTCTTGGATGGTAGTGGTACTGGGGTTTTCAGGGCATTTCGCCGCGTCGTGCGTGTACCAGACCTCGCCGCACCCCGCCGTCACGACTTCTTCGTTTTCGTCGAAGCTCGCACAAGCGCAGACGAAGTGCTCGACTGTGCTGGGGTTCAAGAGCTCGTCGAAGACGACGCGTATCTTCTGCTCCTCGGCAACGACGATCGCCTTCTCGATCAACACTGGCTTGTCGGGATCGGATTCCCTGGTTTCGGGATCGAGCTCGTGTTGCCATTCGTCGTGGTTGCCGTAGGCAAGTCCCCACCCGACTCCGTCATTGGTCCTTTCTTTCATGAACACCTGCAAGACCACCGGAGGACCCGCGGGCTCGAGGCCAGAGGGATAATCTGGAGGCGCACACCCAGCGCCACCAACGACTCCGACACCGCCGATACCTCCGACCCCGAAGCAGATTGCACCAACCAATACCGGTCGAGCAGGCTGGTTGCCAACGTGCTTGCGCATGTTCTCCGCGCTCCTTTCCGTTGTCCTACTGGGTTTCTTCGGTCTTCATCTTGAGCGCCACGGTCGTGGCTCCGGCGCCCCGGCAGGTGTCCATGACCGACACCGCGTCGCCATAACGGACGGAATCGCCGAAAGAGACGAAGACGACTTTGTCTCGCTTGCGCTCGAGCTTCTCGCGGACCTTCGCCGCCAGGTCGACTCGATTGATTTCCTCGTCGTTCACGAGCAGGCGGCCATCGTCCTTCCACTCGATCACCAGCTGCTGGGTAGGAACAATGTCGATTGGAACGTCGGTGTCGTCGAGCTTGCGCGGCACCTCGATGCCGATGTCCCTCATCAAGATCGGCATGGTGACGAGAAAGATAATCAGCAGAACCAACACCACGTCCACGAGCGGAGTGACGTTGATCTCGCTCCTGACATTGCCAGAGCCGCTGCTGCCGCCGAACGCCATCTTACTTGCTCTCCTTGTCCTTTTCCTCGGCGGTGCCCAGCTCGACTCCCGAGCTGCCAGCCTCGTGGATGACCATCAGCGCCGGATAGACCGACCCGAAGCTGAGGTCGGCGTCGGCCTTCACGAAAATCCGGCGATCGGTCAGGCGTCCGAGCTCCTCCTGCAGTCGCCGTTTCAACGCGTCGAGGTCTGGCAGGTGAGCACGGTCGAAATAGTATCGCACTCTGCCACCGTCCTTCTGGAGCGATACGATTGGCTGCTTGCCAGTGTCGCGCTTTTCGCTGTGGTGCCGGGTGCGAGGGAGCTTCACGTCGACACCGCGGGAGAGCATGGGGGTCACGACCATGAAAATGATCAGCAACACGAGACAGACGTCGACCAGCGGCGTGACGTTGATCTCGCTCCTGACTGCGTGTTTGTTTCGATCGCTGCGGCGACGGTATGCTGCTCTGGAGCTCTGCTGCATCTCTTCTCTTGGTGCGACTCGGGTCTGGGTTCAGCGCAACTGGTCACTGACATCTGGCCACCGGTCACTGGCCACCGGCCAACCTCTGGCCGGCCGGGACGCGACTGGCAGCGGTCACGGATCGACGCTATGCACCGCCAGCGCTGCTCGCCGCGCCCTCCCTGGGTCTTCCCTCCCTGACAATGTAGTCGACGAATTCCGACGAGATGTCGTTCATGTCGACGACGAAAAACTCCACCCGCCCCACGAAGTAGTTGAAGAACATTGCCGCAGGGATGGCCACCAGCAGACCGAAAGCAGTAGAAACCAACGCTTCGGAAATGCCAGGGCCGACAACGTCGAGTCCCCCACCGCCAGAGAGCTTGCGGAACGCGTTGATAATACCGACCACGGTCCCGAACAGCCCGACAAAAGGAGCAGCAGAGGCGATCGTAGCCAGGCCCCCTAGCCCCTTCCTGAGATTGGCGCTCTCGCGATCCTTGATCCGCTCGATGGAACGATCGACTGCCTCGAGCACGTCGAAATCGCCGATCTCGTCCGGTCCCTTCGTTTTGACCGCCTCCAGGCAGGACAGATACTGGGTGAGCGCGCCGCCAATCAGCCGGGCAATCGGGCTTCGCCGGTAGGTCTTGGCGCTCTCGATCGCCTCTTTGTACCGGCGCCGCTCGAGGTATTCTCGCAGCAAGAGCACGAAGCGATACGACTGCCGGGAGCCTCTGGAAAAGACAACGAGTCGCTCGATTATTACTCCAACCGACCAGAGCGACATCAACCCCATGAAGACCGCGGTAGCCTTGGCTACCCAGCCCATGGAGTGCCACATCTCGACCAAGCTGAATCCCTGCATATGGAAAGCCCCCTTGCAATCAGCTAATGGAAAGCGTCGGGTTGTCCCTCGACATTCTCGAATGGCAGAGCGAGATCATTCTAGCCGGTAGTTGAAAGCAACCAGAGTACAGACTGGTATTGGCTGGCCATTGGCTACCCACGGACGATAGCGCCAGCCATTGACCTCGGTCTCGATCTTTTTGTCGAGATCGGGATAGCCGGACCTTTTCACGAAGATGATGTTCTCTGGCACTCCCTTCGCGGAGAGACAGAGCTTGATGGCTACCTGGACGGTGGATATTCCCTGCGCCGCCAATACTTGCTTGACCGGGTCGGGAATCGAAGGCCGATCGTTGCCGGCAATCCGATTGCCACGCAGCACTTGATTGGTGACGAACGCTGGCGCCGCCGGTTTGGGCGGCGGCGGCGGTGGTGGTGGCGGTTCCACTGGTTTGACCGGCTCGACGATCGAGTTGGGGTCGCCCCCGACAACGCCGCCAACGACTCCACCCTTTACGCCTCCTTCTTCCCCACCCTCCACGCCATCCTCGTTGCCTTCGTCCTCGTTTTCTTCGGGCTCGGGATCCTTGACTGGCTCGGCAGGTGGCTGAACCAACTCGGTCGGCTTCGGCTTCGGTTTGACCACCGTGCTCCGCTTGGGCGGCGGTGGCGGCGGCGGAGGCGGAGGCGGAGGCGGAGGCGCTCCGCTCGTTTCGATGTCTACTAGCACGAAGTTTTGCGGAGTCAGCTTGTCGATCTTCCAGAACGAATAGACTATCAACGCAATAGCTGCGGCCGCATGGAGCGCCACCGAGATTGCAACGATAATACCCAGCCACCGGCTGGGCTTCTCTTGCTTGGCCTGCACGAAACGTTCGAACATCGACTATCGTCCGCTCGTTTGGCCGCTCGTTTGGCCGGTTGTTTGGGTCTTGGCAGGGTCGGCCTTGGCGGTACCAGCAGCCGTCCCATTGCTGGCCTGACGCTCGGCGCTGGCAAGTGCCTGGGCTCGTCTGGACAACACCTCGGCAGTGATGAAGTCAACGGCTCGAGCAATCTCCGCGGAGTGAGCCAGCCCTCGCTCGCGATAGAGGAGATTCATAAAGATAATGGTGAACCGGTGATTGGGTCGAAGCAAGTCGGCTTGCTGCAAGGCGGCCAGGCCTTCGTCCGCAATCTTTAGCCGATCCCGTGCCGGGAGCTCCTTGCGGTTGAGCCGGCGCCAATTGGCCATGCCAATGCGATACCAGCAGTCTGCCTTGCCGTCGTTCGAGGTCTCGCTCTCGATGCGACGGCGATGCCAGCGGTTGGCGTCGTCCAGCCGTCCAGCTTTCTCGTTGATATCGGCGAGCTGGGCAATCGCATTGATGTCCTCCGGGTTGCGCGCCAGCTTCTCTTCGTAGTGCTGCAGCGCTCCCTCGTAGTGACCAGAATCGATGTAGGTCGATACAAGATATCGACGGGCGTCGGAATCGCCGGGCTCGCGAACGAGGTATTCCTTGAAAGCACGGATTGCTCCTAGCGCTGCCTGGTCGCTGGCCTCCGTCTTGGCTCCCGGGCTAAACAGCGCCAGGTGGGCAACCGCCAGGTTGAACCAACCAATCTTGAGATCCGGACGGATCTTCAACCCCTCTTCGAAAGCAGCAATGGCCTGCTCGTAGCTCCCGGCCTGGAATGCCTTGGTACCTTCTTGAATGCAGCGCCGGGCACGCACTTCCTCGCAGCCTCCCAGCAAACAGAGGGAAAGGAAGAGCATCCCGATCGCCCGCCAGCGGAATTGGCTCATTCTGTCCTTATTCCTTATATCCAAGATCGGGCGCATTCACAACAGAACGACCGATACTTTCTAAGGGCGGCTGCGAGCCCTCGCCGCCCCCCCGTCGAGCAAAGCTCAACGGGGCCCCCCCCTCCCTCTCTGATGGATCGCAGGGCGGCTGCGAGCCCTCGCCGCCCCCCCGTCGAGCAAAGCTCAACGGGGCCCTCCCTTCCGCGCGGCGAAGCCGCGCTGCGCTCGTGGTCACTATCGCCATCGCCGTTTTAGGGTCGATCCTGGGATTCGGAGTCCACGATTCCAGCCGGCAGCATGCGCCTGACCGAGCGTCTGTGCTCGTTCCCTCCGCTGCAGAACAGGCCACAGGCAACGTTCAGCTACTCAGCCGCCTGCAATCTCCGTCTGATTCTCGCCGGTTGCGGCGTCGGATTTCGGTTGGGAACGATTCGCAGGAATATCGTTCCCAGATTTGCCACCTTCCAACACCTTCAGCGCTGCTCTCTGCCGGGTGGTAGTGAGCACTTGTGGATCGATGTAGTGCCGCTCTGTGACCGCAATGCCTGCATGCCCGAGCTGCTGTGCCACTAGCTGGGCAGTCGCTCCTGCCTGG
>JAZDLZ010000225.1:0-2574 GCA_043801535.1 Pseudomonadota bacterium | reverse complement strand
TCGAGGAGCCAGCGATGCTCGAGACGCGAGTACCAGGCATCGATCCGGTTCACCGTCGTGCGGCTGAAAAGCCATCGACCGCCCCCTTCCTCGTTGTGCCGGACGAGGTGCACTGGCTCGGAACCGGCAATCGGGTCGGGGATCTGGCCGATCTCGTCGACTTCTGGCGGCAGGCCATCGTCGGGCTTGCCGCTGGAAAGCGGCGATACCGTCGCGAGATCGAGCCAGAGGTGCCGGTCGAGAACCGCTTTCAAGCGTCGCGCCAGGTCCGCACCTCGACCCGCCTTGGCGGGCGGCAGATCGAGGTAACGAGCTGCCTCGAAAGATCTCGCCTCCCTGCACAGGTCGAGGAACTGGGCGAGAGAGGCTCGTGGTGAGTCTTGGGCGATGTACACTTGGTCAGGAGGCACCGAGTCGCTTGCGTCTGCCCCTGTGCTGGTGCCGGCGTTGGCGCCAGCGTCTCGGATCTGCGTCTCTGTCTCTGCTCTGGCTTCGCCGACGCCGATCATGAAGAAAAGGAGGAGGAGGAGGAGGAGGATCGACCTCAGCGTTTTCGCCTGAATCGTCATCGCGCTTTCTCGCAACACTCGATGCATCACACAGTCTCCCTTGATCGGGCAATCGGCAGTAACACGGTGAACGTCGTTCCCTCGCCTGGCCGGCTCTCGACTTCGATGTCTCCGCCGTGCTGGGTGACAATTCCGTAGCTCACCGCTAGCCCGAGGCCAGTACCCTTGGCACCCTTGGTGGTAAAAAATGGATCGAAAATGTAGGGAAGGTTCTCGTCGCAGATGCCAGTTCCGGTGTCGCTCGTTTCGACGCGGACGAAGCCGTCGCGTTCCGGTGCTGGACCGAGCTCGATGCGCAGAATGCCTCCGTGGGGCATGGCATCGATCGCGTTGAGAAACAGATTCAGGAAGACCTGGGAGAGCTGCTGGCGATCACCGCTGATCGCTGGCAGTCCTTCGTCGCGATGGACTTCGAGCGCTACCTTGGCAAGCTTCATCTGATTGCTCGCCAGCTTGGTCGTCTCTTGGATCAGCGATACCAGGTCCACCTGTTCGATGCGCGGCTCGCGCTGGCGAGTGAAGTCGAGGAGATTCCGCACGACCGCCTGGGCACGCTCGGCCTGGATGAGAAGATCGCGGTACAGCTCGAGGCGTTCTTCGCTCGTCTGGCATTGGTGATCCTCGACGAGCGCCTCCACGGTCAGGGAGATGTTGTTGATCGGATTGTTCAACTCGTGCGCGATGCCCGCCGTAAGGGTGCCGATAGCTCGCAGCTTGTGAGACTCAGCAAGCATCTCCTGCCGGCGATCTAGCTCGTGGACCATGCAATTGATGGCAATCGCCAGATCGGTGAATTCGTCCCGATAGCGACGAGCCGGACGTACCGGAGTGAAGTCTCCGGCAGCGATCCGACGGGTCGTTGCCACCATCCTTCCCAACGGTCCGAGGATCTGCCTGGACATGAAACCGGCGATGTAGATCAGCAGCACCAGGAATCCGACGAGGAAACCAAGCGGGATCTGCTTTGCCAGCCGGAGCATCCGAGTCACGCTCTGTCTTTCCACTTCGACAACTCGGAGGGCAACCGACACCATCTCGCTGCCGTGCTCGCGAAGCTCCGTCTCGATTGCCATCCGATGGCGTTCCGGCCGATCGCCCGCGATGACCGCCGTCGGTCCGATTCCTCCATCGGTGCCGGAGCTGATTCCCGTACCGGCGCCACTGCCTGGGACCGCGCCAGGACCCGATTCCTCCACGGTGCGGGCGCGACCGCTCGTGTCTCCTACGGGGCCTGCATCCACTTCGCTTCTCGCCACCACCTCCGTGCTCGCCTCCGATCCCACGCTCGTCTTGGCGATCGCGCTGGTCTCCGTCGATACTCCCTCCGCCGTTGCCGTCTTGGTCCGACTCCGCTCGTCCATCTGGCGCAACTTGGCCAGAAGCTGTTCGTAGCGATCGAGGTGGCCAAGCATCGCCCGGTAGCTCGAACGACCGATGACTTGGGCGATCTCACTACTCTCACCGGTAATCGTATCGCGAGCCGCCCGCAGGTGTTCCAAGGCGACCGGCAGGTCGGTGCCATAGAGAAAATAGTTCTTCTCGTAGCGCCGAGCTTGCTGGATGTGACTGGTGTAGCGTTCTGCGACGTCGAGGAAATACAGTTTCTGCTCGATCCTGCTGATGGTGAGCCAGGAAATCAGGGTCATCGCCCCGATCGCAACGAAACAGAGCAAGAAGTTGATGACGATCTTTGCCCTGATACTGAAGTTGCGACGATGGCTCAGGGCAAAATCCGCCTCGGCAAACGCATCTTCGGGCAAGTGGCCAGGTTGCTGCAGCTGCTTTCGAGAGTCCGTCACGCCTCAAGCTAACCACAATGCCAGCCACTTCGGGAGCCCTGGGATTCCGCCATAAAACGGCGATTGTGACCACGAGCGCAGCCGCGGCTTCGCCGCGCGGAGCGAGTCGCGGCGCTGCACCAATTTGGTGGTCGCCCGGGAGATGATGCGCCGCGGTTCCCCTCCTCGGAGAGGAGGGGCGGAGGGGTGGTCTTGAGGCGCGCTAG
>JAZDLZ010000826.1:0-2694 GCA_043801535.1 Pseudomonadota bacterium | reverse complement strand
AGGACCAAAGACCGAGAACGGCCTGCGCTCCCTCGGGTGCCTTGTCATGTCCATCCGACCGAGACACGTCCACGTCGGGTATCGCTGACGCTCTGGTTTCGCCGCCATCGACGGGGACCAACGAGCAACGATCACACCCGGACTGCATGCCACTGCAGCACCGAGACGAGCCGGTGTGCTACTATTCGTGGCCGATGCGGTGTTGTTCGAGGCTAGCACACATGCCTGTCGGCGACGGGATTGCCAAACGGATGCCACGGAGGCGAATCGCGCAACTGCCGGACGCTCGAGACTATCGCCAGCATGTGCTGGCTGGCCTGGTTGCTCCGGTTGCGTTGGTGACGGCGTGTACCTTCGACACCTCCGGCCTTTCGCCCAGTATGGTGGACGGGCCAGACCCATTCGACGCCCCGCTGGTCGATGCTGCCCTCGATGCCGCAGGCCAACCGGACAGCCAGGTAGTCCCGGATGGGAATGCCACCCCCGACGCGCAGCCCTCCCCGGACGGCGCTACCGGACCGTGCGAGACCCAGGCGGTGCAGCTGCCGCTGGACGCCCGCTTCGTGTCGGGAACGACCAGTGGCGCAGCGTTCGCGTACAACCCTTCCTGCACTTCGCGACCAAGCGGCACCGAAGTCATCTACCGGGTCGACATCCCGGCGGGGACGGGGCGCGACCTGGTGGTGGAGGTAGAACCTAGTAGCCGACTTGACGCCATCGTCGACGTCATTACCGCGTGCAGCGACAGCCGGACCACGCTCGGCTGCTATGACTACGGAGCTTCCGGCCGACCCGAGGTTGCGGTGGTATCCGATCCCTCACCAGGGACGTTCTTCGTAGTCGTCGACGGATTCAACTATTCGACAGGCTCGTACCGTATCCGAGCCTGGTTGCGTGCCCACGCGCAGCCAGGCAGTCGCTGTGCCCCCGATCTCCAGGAAGACCGTTGTCTCGGCTCGTATTGCCTCGACTCCGACGGGAACGGACAACCGGAATGCACGTCGCTGACTCCGCAGCTCGACGGCAGCGACAACGACGACGTCTGCACCACTGCCTCCGGTCCATACACCGCCGACTTCGTCGTCGAGGGCACCACGCAAGCCCGCGCCGACATCGACGTCATCAAGGTGGTGCCAGCACAGGATTCCAGGATGCTGGCAGTCGTGTACGGTCCGGCCGGGTCATGCCCGACCGACGTGACATTGGGCCTGCTTTCTGGGGACTGCGCTGCTCCGACCACCGTCGCCATCGACGACCAGAGCGGCCTGGGATCGTGCCCGATGCTAGTCGAGGATCCCGTCGAAAAGCCTGGCGCCTTGTCCCTCGAGGCTGGCACGACCTACTGGCTCCGCGTTGCCGGTGCTACCTCGAACGTAAGAGGACCATATACCCTCGTGATCGACCTCAGGCCCCCGACCGACTGACGGTGACTTAGTGTCCGCCCTTCGACGACAGCTTGATCCCGAAGACCTTCTCGATCGCCGAGAGAATCATGGCCACTGTGATGCCGAAGGTAACCGGGCCTCCGATGCAAACCAGCAAGTAGGTGAAACTCCGTTTCCACACGACAGCGGTGGTTTCGACGTCCGGCGGAGAAAGCTGCTGAAGCCAAGCAAGGAATGGTCCCATTTGCTAGCCTCCCACTACTTTGAGTACCAGCTTCATCGCTACCATGATGACTGCAAAGTAGGCGATGAAGGCAAAGATGTAGCGCAGGCGCGGTCCGCCCAGCCTTCTGGTCATCGAAGCTCCGATCTGCGATCCGATCGTCGATCCGACCAGCAGACCCAGCACCACGATCAAGTTGATGTTGCCCTTCATTCCGTGGGTGAACGCCCCATAGGCAGAGGAGAACATGATCTCGAACAGGTCGGTGCCCACTGCCACTACCGTCGGGCAGCCAATGATGTAGATCAACGCTGGCATGCGAATGAAACCGCCGCCCACTCCGAGAAGGCCGGCGAGAACGCCGGTTGCCAGACCAACTCCCAGAATTATCCACAGCGAAATGGATGCTATCCCGGATGCTGGCAGGGAAATCATCGGGGGAAGTCTCATCGAGGATAGCTTTTCCACTATCCAGCCTTTTTGAATCGTGTCGGTGCCACCCGCTCGCACCGCCTTCAAGGCTTTGCGCGACTCCCGGAAGACGAGCGTTCCAATCCACAGAAGCAGCGCCATATAAACGACGCTCATTACCAGCGTCATTATCGGGAGCTTGATACTGCCGATGACGAGATCGCCGGCGTGCTTGAGCACTTCGAGGATAGACGCGCCGATTTCGACGCCGCCTGCCGTGCCCACGATCATCAGGAAGCCGAGACGGTAGTCGATGTTGCCCAGCTTGCCATGGCGGACGGTCGCTGCCGTCGACATACCGAGCATCTGGGCCAGGTCGGATCCAACGGCAATGTTGTAGGGAATCCCAAAGACGATGTTCAGCATCGGGGTCAGCAGGAATCCTCCTCCGACCCCGAACAGGCCAGCCATAAAACCAACGACTAGCCCAAGGGTGGCAAATGCCAAGAGCGCGTTGTAGATATCCATTCCGAAGATCATCAGCCCGGCCTCCCTCTGCCTAAGTCGCCGTCGCAAAATAACTTGAACAGTCTCGCCGCCGATCCATCCCGGCTGGCTGCGTCGCTCGTCGGTTTCATACCGAGAGTATGCGCCCTCCTCGCTCCTTGCCATCCG
>JAZDLZ010000194.1:0-3881 GCA_043801535.1 Pseudomonadota bacterium | reverse complement strand
TCCCTCGGGTGCCTTGTCATGTCCATCCGACCGAGACACGTCCACGTCGGGTATCGCTGACGCTCTGGTTTCGCCGCCATCGACGGGGGACCAACGAGCAACGATCACACCCGCTCTGCTATTGACACTTGACGTTCCAATGGCTTGAAGGCAGAGTCCTGACGTTCAGGACTAAGCAATCTCCTACGACTAGTCCTAGTGAAAACGATTGGGTCGAATGCAAGTCACAGTATTGCCAGCCCCCGTAGCTCAGCAGGATAGAGCGGCGGTTTCCTAAACCGTAGGCCAGGTGTTCGAGTCACCTCGGGGGCACCGGGGATTCAGTATGTTGTCTACCCCAGTCGACGATGCCTCCAAGCCCAGCCAGGAGCCCGAAGCAAAGGGCGAACCGACTTCTATGCCTGCCGCTTCGTCGTCGACTGTTGCTGGCACGGCCGGCAGCGCTGAGCCGCCTGGTGTCGTCGAACCCGCAGAATCTGCTGCAATCCCCAGCGCCGCCGCTGAATCCGCCGGAAATGGGCTGTGCGCCATCCCAAGACGCCGCCTGCTATCTGCATCCACAGCCGCGGTAGCGGGGTGGTTCCGGCAAAAACCAAGACGAGAGCTCATTCTGGTGTTCGCCGTCGTGGCGGCTCTCTATCTCCCTCGGCTCGGTTCGTTCGGTCTATGGGATCCATGGGAGGGCCACTATGCCGAGGTTGCCCGGCGCATGCTCGAGGAGGGCGATCTGCTCCACATGTCGTGGCAAACGGAGACGTTCTACTCGAAACCGCCGCTGAGCATGTGGCTCATGGCAGCGAGCATGAGAGCGTTCGGAATCGGCAAGGACGGTGGCTATTCCGGTGAGCTCGTCTCCTCGTCTTTGGTCGAATGGAGCATCCGGCTACCGTTTGCCCTGCTTGGAGTCCTGGGCGTTTGTTTCCTTTGGCAACTGATCGCCCGGCTGTGCTCTAGACGAGCGGCCTGGCTTGCGGCAGCGGTGCTCGCAACCAGTCCGTTCTACTTCTTCATCGGCCGCCAGGCTATCACCGATATGCCGTCGTGCGCGGTGCTGATTGTGGCGCTGACGCTCTTTGCGCTCGCGCTGCTAGACGAGGACCGGAAACTGGCAACGTGGTGGAAGGGTTTGAGCTCGTTCCACTTGCTCATGGTGGCGCTCACCCTGGTCGTCGTCGGACAGCTCGCGTATTTCACCTGGAGTCTCCGCGGTTCGAGGGTCGTCCTGGCACCAAAGCTCTTCATGCCCGGTCCGTTGGCGATGGTGCCGATGTATCTCGCCTTCGCGGCGCTATTCGTGTGGACGTGGGTCGCGGCGCGTTCGCGACGTCGCGTGTTGCTCTACTGGTTCTACGTCGTCTGCGGCCTCGGAGTACTGGCCAAAGGCCCTGTCGCTGCGGGCCTTGCCGGAGCAACGATTCTTGGATACTTGTGCTGCACTGGCGAGTGGAAGCTACTCAAACACTGCGAGATTCCCCGTGGCGTGCTGATCGGCATTCTGGTGTGCGTACCGTGGCACATCGCCATGTACATCAAAGCGGGAAATCCGTGGCTCAACGAGTATCTCGGGCAGCACCTGATCAATCGTGCGTTGCGCGGTGTGCACGGTGACCGAGGGTCGTTCCTCTATTTTGTCGAGCAAATGGGGATCGGCATGTGGCCGTGGGTGGCGATGGTCCCGGCTGCATTGGCATGGCTCGTATTCCAAAAACGCGCAGTATCCACCGAGGCCAGAGTCCGCCTGCTGCTGACCGTGTGGGCGATCATTGGCTTCTTCTTCTTCTCGATTGTTCAGACGAAATTCCACCACTACATTCTGCCGGCGGTGCCAGCATTCGCCGCCCTTATCGGAATCTGGCTGGCCGATATTCTGGAAGGGAAGGTTGCTCGGCCGGCAGCTGCGGCGGCGGTAGCCGTAACATTGGGCATCTTCTTTCTCACGTCACTTGACCTGATTCCAGCGCAACAGAAGCTCGTTCAGCTCTTTATCTACCGCTATGACCGGACAATCCCGCGCTCGGCCCCATGGAATATCGACTACACCTATGCTTTGCTGATCTTCGCGCTGGCGATCGGCATTGCCCTTGGGCTGATGCTTTGGCTGCGCCTGCGCCGGGCAGCGGTGCTGGGAATCATTGCTGGAGCCACCGTCTTTACGTTGTTCGCCATGGATGTCTTGATGGTGCGTGCTACCCCACACTATGGACAGCGACTGCTGCACGAGACGTACTACCGCAAGCGCAGAATTCTCGGCGCCGACTTCCGCTACGAAGGACTGCGCGAGCTTGCCAAGGATTTCGGCAATGGTGACATCACGGTCAGAAGCGTCATCCCCGATACCTTGGGCGTTGGCGATAGCATGAAGGTCACCTACCGTCTGGAAGACGAGCGGGGAGAGCTCACCGGCACGGTGGCGCGCATCGACCGTGACCACGACGCCTTCTGGATCGCGGTCCCCGATTCTGAGCGTGCTCGCCTGGCTCCGCTGCTCGAACGAGCGCGAGGCAGCACCGAGCCTCCGCGACGTCGCTGGGTTTCGGTCAATGCCGAACGATTGATTGCCCGGCTATACTGGAGAGGTGAAAGTTTCTACTCTGGCGGAGAGATCTGGAACCGGCGTATCGACGACGCCCAGACTGTTTTTCACGAGCTCAACGACGGAGAGAACAAGAAATTCCTCGAGTATTTGCGGGCGCGGGAAGGGCAGGGACGCAGGTTCTGGGTGTTGGCCGAGAAAGGGCACTTGACGGGAGTGCGCAACTTGCTGCCAAGTCAGGCTGCCAAAGACAGCTTCGAGACCGAGCCGGAGAGCTCCTCGTTCTTCGGTTTGGCGAGCTTTGTGCTGTGAGGAACTGGTCTTGTTCCAATGGCCAGAGTATGCTAGCGGAGAATCATGTCAGGCGCGGTGTCCAAGGACGAGGACGCACGAGAGAGACTGAGTAAGGTCCTCGAGCAAATGAAAGATGCTGATCCGTTTCGGGTGCTGGGGGTACCCCTGGAAGCCGACGATCGGGCAGTGAGGCTTGGCTACCTGAATGCCATCAAGACCTATCACCCCAATCGTTTTGCTCGCCAGAGCCAAGAGTCCAGGGATCTGGCAAATGAGATCTTTCTGTTGGTGCACAAGGCCTATCAGCAGATAAGAGTCGAATCGGCGCGCCAGTTCATTCGTGCCAGGCAGCTCGGCGGTCAAGGCGATCGCCTCCCTGTCTCGGTCACGCCCGCAAGTAGTAGTAGTAGTAGCGGTGACGAACAGGAACCGCTCGCTGCACCCCGCGGAAAGCAGATCGCCGGAAGACGGCCGGCGACTGTTCCTCCTGGTGCCATCGCTGCTGGCGGTGCCACGGCAGCCTCCTTCCAATCGACAAGCCAAATAACTGGGGCCAAGCCGGGAACAGTTCCACCAGTCAAGCCTGCTACCACCAGGCCGGCGACTTCACCTCCAGCCAGCGGTAGTGCAAGCCAAAGGCAACCAGCCGAGCAGCCCGCCAAACCGGGGACCAATCCGCCGAGGCCCGGTCACCAAGTCACATCGGCGGCCGGAAGCCAAGCAGGGGCAGGAACCGCGCCAACCACTCCACCAGGCAGAGCGCAGAGTCCAGGAGGAGCTGCCGGCAAGACAGGCACGCCGCCTCTTGGAGAGGCCCAGAGGCTCGCCGACCACAACTCGGGAACTGCCGGGACTGAAGCCAGACGAGAGCCTCCGGCTACCTCGAGCGTAGCAACCGATGGAGGGGCCCGCAGCAAAAAGAGCGAGGGTGGAAGCACGCTGCGTCCGCAATTGCCTTCGATTCCACCGGTTGCCGCGAGTGGCAGGAGCTCGACCATTCCACCAGACCGGCAGGGGAGCGCTGCTGCCCAGACCGGTCGCACTCCCGCCGAGG
>JAZDLZ010000190.1:0-4954 GCA_043801535.1 Pseudomonadota bacterium | reverse complement strand
TTCGGCCATTCATTGGATTGCCATGTCACCGTCACGCCGCCGGTTGTTGCGGCGAGAATAGCACCCCGAAAGAGGAATGGAACAAGGAACTAGGGACTAGGCACAGGGAACAGCACAACCAACGGCTTTGATTCACACCCCGGCGGTAGCTATGGTCCTCCCGTCGGGGGTATAGCGGATCGCGATCACATCGCGGCGGTGACCGCGCAGGTCGGTGAATTCTCCGGAGGCAAGGTCCCAGATGCGAACGGCGCCGCCGGCCGCGGCAGTGCCAACGTGCCTGCCGTCGGGATGGAACGCCACCGAGTACACGTTGCCTTGGTGCTCGCCGAGGATCTTGGATGTTCCGGTTGCCAGGTCCCACAAACGGACGGTCTTGTCCCAACTGGCGGACGCCACCGTTTTCCCGTCCGGAGCGAAGTCGATGGCCCAGATCAGATCCTGGTGGCCGGCCAACACTCTCAACTGAGCGCCAGAAGTGGCGTTCCAGATTCGCACAGTCCTGTCGTAACTCGAGGAAGCCAAAAGCTTTCCATCTGGGCTCATTGCGACGTCCGATGCCTGTACGGCGTGGCCGACCAGCAGGTGTCGTTCCCTTCCCGTGGCCAAGTCCCAGAGGCGGACGCTTCGATCGGCGCCCGCCGACGCCAACGCGCCCCCATCGGGGCTGAAAGCCAGACCGTCAACGGCGCTGTGGTGACCGGAAAACAGGCGAGGACGGCCAGGAGAGGCGAGGCTCCACACCCAGATGTTGCGGTCCGAGCTACTCGCCGCCACTAGCCGACCATCGGGACTGATCGCTACGCCACGAACTTCGCCGGCTGATCCCTCGAGAGTCATCAACTGAACGCCGGACGACGCATCCCAGATACGGACGGTTCGGTCTGCTCCGCCAGTCGCCAGGAACCGCCCATCGGGGCTGGTGGCGATGCGATAGATCGTTGCCTCGTGTCCGGCGGTCTTGCGTGTAGCCCGCTGGGATGCGATTCGCCACAGTCGGACGCTCTTGTCACGACCGGCCGACGCAACCAGAGCATCGTCCGGACTAATGGACACAGACAGCACCTCGTCCTTGGCACCGACGAACGCGTGACGCTGTGAGCTGCTCGCCAAGTCCCAAATCCGGACAGTGCCGTCGCTGCTACCGGAGACCAGGGTCCGTCCATCCTGGCTGGCTCCGAGGCTAAGCACCTGGCGACTGTGTCCGCGGAGGGCTGCGCGCTGGCTGCCAGTGACTACGTCCCACAAACGAATGCTTTGATCGCGACTGCCACTGGCGAGCCAGCTACCATCCGGACCAAAGGCAAGACCATCATTGCCAGCGAGCACAGCGTTTCGCGACCAGGTGACCGCATTCCAGAGGTGGACTCCGGCTGCTTCCGTCGAAGCGAACCGCGAGCCATCGGGGCTGAAGGCGACCCGGAGCACCCGGGTCGTATACTCGGCCAGCATCCGGACAGGCTGGGCAGTGGCAGTATCCCAAATGCGGACGGTCCGGTCTTCGCTACCGGACGCCAATCGCTGACTGTCCGGACTGAATGCCACGCTGTGAACGACGTTGGAGTGCCCCGCCAGGGACCGCACAGTTCCCTGGTCGAGATCCCACAGCGCGATCGCTCCCGTCGACGTTCCGGCAGCCAACAGCCTGCCATCGGGAGCGAAGGCCACTGACAGGAACGCGTGTCCATCTGGTCCACGCAGGAAACGCGCCTGCTCGGTCCTGGAGTCGAGCAAGTAGACGAGCCTGTCGTTGGCTGTCGCCGCAACCGTGGCACCGTCTGGTGAAAAGGCCACCGCGGGCACCTGATCGCCGAGCTCCCTGCGCCACAGCAACGGATCTTGCTCGAGTCGCCACCATAGCGCTCGCCCGAGCAGCGAATCCTGGGTTTCGAGCGATCCGCGCAGCTTGGCTCGCGCCTCCAAGAGATCACCCCGACTGAGCGCGGCCCGGGAACCCTCGCGTTGGGCTTCCGCCCGCCGCGCCTGCGCCTCGGCTTCGCGAATCTCGGCGCGCTCCTTCTGTAGCCGAGTCTCGCGCTCGCGCCACAACGACACCATTGCCACCGCAGCCAGGAACACCATCGTGCCCACCGCGAGCACTCGCCTTCTTCGCCGCTGCCGGTTCTCCTTGCGCAAGCCAGCCTTCAGGAAACCTGCGACCTGCTCTGGCACAGCGGTCGAGAGTCGAGCTAGCTTGCGTCGAGCGTCCGCCAGCGCATCGCCCTGCCACACCTCATCGGCGCGCCGGCCTCGCTTTTCCCACAGCTCCGCGGCCTGGCTGATCTCCGCCAGCACTGCCAGCTCCTCGTGGCTCTCCTCGAGCCAGCGCGCGAGCCGTCCCCAGGTTCGCACCAGCGATTCGTGAACGATCTCCAGCACTGCTTCTCCGTCGCTTTCACAACTTGCCCCTTCCGCCGTCGCTGGCGCTCTGTCCGTCCCAGTCCCTGCACTCTTGCCCTTTTCCTTCCTTCCCTCGGTTCCTTCTCTCGGGTGTAGCTTCTGTCGCCGGCCATCGGCAGTCCGCCTCACCGTCAGGAGTCGTGCCTGGGTCAACCTGTCGAGCACTTCACCTATCCCAGGCCCGAGGTCAGCAATTGCCGTCGCTACCGGAACCGCTCGTCGCGTGCCTGCCGAGGTGACCAGTCGTAGCAAGAGCTGTCGCGCGAGCTCTACCTGCGCCGACGCCATTCCCGCCAACACCCCATCGGCGTGCTCGGCGAGCGAGCCAGCCACACCACCCATCGCCTCGTAGGTTGCCCGACACAGTAGCCGCTTGTCCTTGTCGCGTCGTTCCCAGAGCATCTGGCCAGCGAACTGCAGCAGCGGCAGGCAGGCAGGCTCGTCCTTTACCGACTCCACCATCACCGCTGTCAGTGCCGGGTCATCGTAGGCGTAGCCGACCGCGGCCAAAGGACGCGTGAGCACTTCCTCGAGCGCCTCCTTGCCAGGACGCCGCAGCGCGAAAACCCGCGCCAGCGCCATGGCAACCTCGGTTCCGCCACTCAGATGACCGAGAAAATCATCGCGGATAGTGAACACCGCTCGCACCGGGCTCGATGGATGATCGGCCACCCCACAGATAGCTCGGACAAACGCCTCTCGCACAGCTCCATCCGCGACCATGGTGTACACTTCTTCGAGCTGATCCACGAACAACAACACCTTGCACCGTTCCCGTACCGCCAGATCGTGCAACAGCACACCCAGCGTTGCCGGTGACTGCCGCAGCCGACTCGCCAGCACGTCGTCGCCTTCCGATGCCAGCAGCGACGTCAGCATCGCATCCTTGGCACCAGCCATCGCACGCAGGTGCTCGGGCGGCTCGAGATCGGCGGTATGGATGATGCTGTCTGCGCTATCGCCGATCCTCCGTATGCTCTGGCCTGCAATCAGTCTGGCGGCCAAGGCGCCAAACGGATCCGCTCCAGGACGGATTGCCAGTGCCATCCAGGCACCCTGTTCGCGCAGGCGTGGAATCACCCCGGCCTGGACAAAAGAGCTCTTTCCCGCGCCCGACGGTCCCACCACTGGCAGTACTGCCTGTTCACGCAAACTCTCCAAGAACACCGCGATCTCGTGGTCACGGCCAAAAAAACTGTCGGCGTGGTGTTCGGCAAACGGAAAGAGTCCGCGGAAAGGACAGTGCTCGGAGCTTGCCTGCCGCCGTCCTTCCGACAGCAAGCGGTCGAGTGCATCCACGATCTGAGCGGCGGCGGGTCGCTTGCGTGATTCCTTGTTCAAACAGCCACCGACCAGCTCGACCAGATCAGCGGGAGTGTCCTGGCTCGACACCAGCGACGGTGCAGGTTCCGGCCGCGTCACGGCAAGTCGCAATTCCGCCGCTCCTCTTTCCCGGTACGGACGCTTGCCAACCAGCAACTCGTGGAGCATCACCCCAAGCGCCCAGACATCCGTGGCCTCGTTGCACTCCTCTCCCCGCCATTGCTCTGGTGCCATGTAGGCTGGCGTGCCCTGGATCGTCCCGGCTTCGGTAGCGTGATCGCAGGTAGCCGAGTAGCCGGCGGCGCGGTCGTCGCACTCCCCGTCGACGCTGCGACGATCGCCGTCCAGCGCTTTGCCAGCATCCGTGCTTTTACTCGCGCTCGCACGTATCTTGGCCAGCCCGAGGTCAACCAGTCGTAGCCGACCATCCTTGGCCAGCACGACATTCTCCGGCTTGAGATCGCGGTGCAGCACTCGGTGGCGGTGCGCCTCGGCCAGCGCCTGCGCAATCGCCAGCGCGATGCGCAGCGATTCCCGCACTCCCGGCCGCTCCTCGTCCATCCGCTGCCGCAGGTTCTGCCCCTCGAGATACTCGAGCGCCAGGTATGGCCGCCCAGCGAAAGTTCCTACCGCATACACCGTGACGATATGCGGATGGCAAAGGCTGGCGGTGAGCTGCGCCTCGCGCATGAAACGTGCTACCGCTCCCTCGGAATTCAGATAGCGCTGGTGAATGACTTTCAGTGCAATCCGACGATTGAGCAGGATGTCGCGCGCAAGATACACCTCGCCCATCCCACCTCGACCAACCAAGCGCACCACCCGGAAATGATCGACCATGCTATCGGGCAAGATCCGACTGTCGATCGTCGGCATTGTCTGGTGCGTCTCGAGCTGCGGTCGCAAGCCCCGCGAGGTCTCGTCACCGGATGCTGTCATTCGCTCCTCGGACGAACGGAACGCGTACATCGGTGTTCGAGAGGAGCCGGACGGACTACCGGAAGCCCGTCAGCCCACACTATCGGAACATGACTCCACACCTCGCGCAGCAACGCGCAGTAGTCCATCCCGTACACGGTAATATCCATCGTCAAGTAGTCACCGAGCTCCGTCGCGACGTGGAGCTTGCCGGCTTGCAGCACCACGTGGACGACTGCTCCGTGGAGCTTGGCGTCGGCGAGCAGCGTTCCGTTGCCGATGTCCCATT
Source organism: Pseudomonadota bacterium (assembly GCA_043801535.1). Lineage (GTDB taxonomy): Bacteria > Myxococcota_A > Polyangia > Haliangiales > SHYZ01 > JAZDLZ01. Next base: position 24 of record JAZDLZ010000190.1, on the reverse strand, counting down.
CGCCGAGAAAGCCGTTGGCGAACC
>JAZDLZ010000186.1:0-2406 GCA_043801535.1 Pseudomonadota bacterium | reverse complement strand
TTCTTTCCTATCATCGCGTGGTCGAGGACGACGAGGCTCGCTCTGCCGGAGGGATTCCTGCGCTGGTGGTATCGCGGTCCTGTCTTGCTCGTCACATCGACGAGCTCTGGCGACTTGGCTTCTCCCCCGTGTCATTGGCCGAGGCCTTGGATACCGTTGCCGGCGTTTCCACGCCGGTGCGCGATCAGGTAGTGCTCACGTTCGACGACGGCTATCGCGACGTCTACCTGGTCGCCTTCCCACTCCTGCGTGCTCTCGGCATACCGGCGACGGTCTACCTGCCGACCAGCCACGTTGGGGCTAGCACGCCGCTGCCACACGATCGGCTCTACTCCCTCATTGGCCAGTCCCGCGCCTTGCCGTCGATTGCGAAACCCTCGCTCTCGTTCGGTGCCAAGTTGAGAGAGCTCGGGATCGTTCCAACTGCCGTGCCGGCGGAGATCGTGGTCGATCGCGTCCTTGGTCGCGTCGCAACTGGTCGTCTCCTCGATTTGATGAGTGGCGTCGAGCGCGAGCTGGGCATCACCTCGCAAGGGGCTCCGGTACTCGGTTGGGACGAGTGCCGGACCATGGCTTCGACGGGGCTTGTCAGCTTTGGCGCTCACACCGTGCGGCATGCAGCTCTGCATCTCGAAACACCGGCGAGCGTGCTGCGGGAGATTCAGTCCTCGAGGACAGCCGTCGAGCGAGAAATCGGGAATGCGTGCCCCGATTTTTCCTATCCCAATGGGTACTACACGACCCAGACTGTGACTGCGCTCGCCAGACTGGGCTTCCGTTCGGCAGTCACCACCGAGGACTCGCCGAGCTCGGTGGGCGCCGATCGCTATCTGCTTGGTCGGAGAACACTAGGTGAGAATCATTCCTGCGGGCTTGATGGCCGCTATTCGCGCGCGCGCACTGCCTGCGAGTTGGATGGAGTGTTCGTCTTGCTCCGCATGAGACGGGCAGCCAGTGGTCGAAGGCCCGACATCGAGAGGGAGGGAGAGGGCGTGGAAGAAAGCGCGCCGTAAATAGCGTCGATTCGACCCGCCAGCCTTTCGACGGTGAACTCCTTGGCGACTCGAGCCCGCGCCGAAGTGCCGAGTCGACTGGCGGCAACACGGTCACAGAGCAGCCGGACGATGGCATCGGCGAGCATGGTTGGGCAGGCCGGTGGAACGAGAATGCCGTTCTTGCCGTCTTCGATCAGCTCGGCAGTGCCGCCAGCGCGAGTGGCAACGACTGGCCGGCCGGCAGCCATTGCTTCGAGAACGGCATTGGGCAGTCCTTCTTGCCGGGACGGATGGCAGACAATGTCAGCCTGGGCGAGCAGTGCGGGAGCGTCATGGCGGTATCCGAGAAAGCTGACCATGCGCTGGATGCCCAGCCGAGCGCAAGTCTCGCGTAGCTCGGGCTCGCGTGGTCCGTCGCCTGCAAGGAAGAAGTGTACGGGATGAGCGGATCGTTTGAGGATCGCGATTGCCTGAAGTAGATCGTCGTGTCCTTTGGCAGCATGGGTCAGGCGCGCGATCGTCAGCACCTTTGCCGTCCCTGCACCGGCCTCGAGTGGCGGCGTCGGGGGAGCAGCAGCGCGCGTCAGGAATTCGGTCACGTTGATCCCGTTCGGGACGATGACGAGCTTGGCGGAGGGAACTCCATAGCTGCTCCTCACTTGATCTGCCACCGCCAAGGCATTGACGAGAACGAGGGTTGCCTGGTGCAACGCAATTCGGAGGGCTAGCCGATGCGGCCAGTCCAGATGGTGGCTGAGATCGCGTCGTGCCACGATCACTGGCACTCCCGCTGCTCTCGCCGCGGGAACTCCGACGAGGGCGGAGTAGTAGTCGTGGCAATGGAGGAGCACAGCCTGCTGTCGGCGAATAGCCACGGCGAGTCCAAGGATCACTCCAGGCGTCCAGGGGTGCACGAGGGTCCTCGGCAGAGGTAGAGGCACCGGCTCGATTCCAAGCCCCAAGACCTCCGGGAGAAGCTGCCCAGACGGACGCAAGGTGGCAACCCGGCACTGCCAGCGCGAACCGTCGAGAGCTCGTAGCAGCTCGACGAGCTGGCGTTCCGTGCCTCCGGTATGGAGGGTAGTGATCAGGTGAAAGACCGTGCCAGCGTGTGACGTGGTCATTACGAGGTTCTGAAAGCCGGCCTTTCGCTTTCAAGGGCGGCAGTGGATCTCCCGTTCTTGCCGGGGCATTTCGGGCCCGCGACGTGCAGATAGTCGGACTATGGTGGACGAACAAACGGCCGCGACGACAAGAACATCGCGCCTGCGTTGGCGAAGGGTATTGCTCGGTGGTGGGCTAGCCGTTGCGCTGAATCTGGGGCTCGGCTTGGTCGGGCTCGCTCTCGGATCGAGGCAGGCCGCATCGCTCTTGGGGGCACTTGCCTTTGTTGCCGCCGGAGCGCTGACCG
>JAZDLZ010000168.1:0-2193 GCA_043801535.1 Pseudomonadota bacterium | reverse complement strand
GCCGGCTTGTGGTGCCCGAACAATAGAAAAGCCTAACAAGGGATGGAGCAGACGGCCAAGGCGGGTCGTTCCTTGGCAACGCAAATAGCCGATGTTACCGCGGCTCGTTCCATCCCTCGGGACATCAAACGCTGGCCGCAGCTCATCCCGAGCGTTAGCCCTACAAAGAGACGGATGAGAATGGCCATTCGCGTAGGTCTTATCTCAGACACACACATACCAGAGCGATGGCCTGAGATCCCAAACGGAGTGCGGGAGTGCTTTGCCGGCGTAGATCTCATCCTACACGCTGGCGACGTAGGCGAACTGTGGGTACTAGACGAACTCAGCCGTCTCGCACCCGTCGTTGCGGTGCATGGCAACGACGAGACCGATGAGGCCTTGGCTGCCCTTCCATACCAGCAAGTGATCGGCTTGAACGGACAGCGAGTACTCCTGTGTCACAGTCACCAACCAGATCGGGCCGCAGAGCTGGCCTCCAGGAAGTCAGGTGACTGGCAGTCGAAGCTTCAGCGCCTTGTCGATCACGCCCATCGTCATCGGGCGACCATCTGCGTGTTCGGCCACACTCATATCCCCATGGCGCTAACTACGAAAGGCGTGCTCCTCGTCAACCCGGGTGCAATTGCGTCCGGGAATGCGGTCTGTCGGCAGACGGTACAATCAGCCGCCATTCTCGAGGTCGCCTCAACGGGGGAAGTTAGCGTAGGGCACATCCGCGTCGATGGCTCTGGCGACCCACGAGTACCCTCAGTGAACTACACCGCGGGCTTCGGGGAAGCTCTCTCGCAAGTCAGTGAAAGCATCGTCTCAAAGCAGGTCGAGTCGGCCTATCGGAGCGCTCGATCGGCAGGTGTTGCTGTGCCGCGGGAACTCCAGGATGCTGTGCTACGGGTGGCGCGAAGATGCTGGCGGCGAGAGCTGGCCTTGATTGACACCCATACTCTCCTGTCCGAGGTAGAGGAGGATGTAGAAATAGGGCCGGAACTCAAGGCCAGATTCCGCACGCTCCTGTGTGACGCAGAGGATCGCGAGGATGCACCGAAGGCCAAAGTGTGTAACCGGGATGATAGGTAACAGAACGGGCTAACAACCGCATGCACCCGACCCGCTTCGCGGGCGGGTGATGCGGAGCGTTATGAGAGAGGCAAGAGAGGCAGGAAAAACAGCGAGAGGAACAGAAGCCTGATGTGCAACCGGGGCTTCTGCTGCTGAACCGGGAGTTCGGTGAAAGACATGATCAGAGAGATGCCAGAAGACGAGTTCGCGCGGGAGTTCTTCGCCGAGTTTGCTGACCTCGAGTGTGGCGACCATTTCCATGCGGGGAATCCCCAGCACGTTGAGTGGGTCCGGAAGCGCATCGCGATCTACTACTTCCGCGGCGGCCGTTTCTACGCCCACTGTCTCCCCGACGGCACCCCCACCGGTTTTGCCGCAGTCTTGATCGATCCGGGCCTCGAGGGCCGGAACTGCTTTGGCCACAAGGCGGAGTTGCTGGATGTCATCATTCGAGAAACCTATCGCGGGAAGGGCTACGGAAGCGCGCTCCTGGGTCACGCGGAGGCCGAAGCGCGTGCCGCTGGTGCCTACTGCCTCTACGTGGCGACCTACGCAGGAAACGCCGACTCCATGACCTTCTACATCAACCGCGGGTTCGTCCCTGTTGCCTTGCACCCTGACGTTCACGGCCCGGGAGACGAAGGCGAGGTGCATCTCCGCAAGATCCTCAGACTGATTTTCGGCAGTTTGGGGCGACTGCGGGCAAGCCGGGTATTGTGCGCCAATGACTTAGCCGGTCGCAGACCCTGTTTTAGCTCGAAATGTAGTGCCAACAACCGGACCGATATCGCTTGACTTGGGCGGTATCTATCCTCATATTTCGTTCATGTTCGTACGGATCAAGCGTAGTGGCTCCGGCAAGCAGCAGCACGAGTATCTGCAGATCGTCGAATCCCGGCGTGAAGGGGCGGCGGTCCGGCAGCGGGTGATCGCCACCCTGGGGCGCAAGGACGAGCTGGTCGCGGGCGGCACCCTCGACGGCCTGCTCGCCTCGCTGGCCCGGTTCAACACGCGGCTGCGGGTGGTGGCGCAGATTCGCCAGGAGGGGCTGCGCGCCTACACGGCGCACCAGTGGGGGCCGGCCCGGATCTTCGGCCGCCTGTGGGAGCAGCAGGGGCTGCCGACGATCCTCGG
>JAZDLZ010000146.1:0-8298 GCA_043801535.1 Pseudomonadota bacterium | reverse complement strand
TCCCTCGTGATCACGACAGCGGATCGCTTGTCCGCGCGGCAGGCCCGAGGCAGATTCTCGGCGAATCAGTCGGAATTCGGTCGATTCTGGTCGAAAACGCATCCCGCCGCCGCGCTAACTCCTGACACCGCCAGGCTTTTTTATTTTCGGCGAGGGTCTGGCTACCGTGGCGATTCTTTGTTTGTGCGCTTTCGTAGCGTACCTGGCCGCGAAGCGTGATACCTACCGTGGATGTGCACGTGGCTCGACCGATTCTCCAAGACCTGGCGCTCGTCCTCTGCGTTGCCGCGGTCACCACGGTGGTGTTCCGCCGGCTTCGCCAGCCGGTAGTCCTGGGCTACTTGCTCGCCGGCCTGATTGTCGGCCCACACCTCCCGAGTCCGATCCTCGCCGATCCGCAGCGAATCCACACCCTTTCCGAGCTCGGGGTGATCCTGGTGATGTTTTCGGTCGGTCTGGATTTGAGCGTCCGCAGGTTTCTCAAGGTCGTACCGACGGCAGGCCTGACCGGCCTCGTTCAGATCGGGCTGATGATCTGGCTCGGCTACCTCGCCGGACAGGCCATGGGCTGGACTGTTCGCGAGAGCCTGTTCTGCGGCGCGATCGTCGCCATCTCGAGCACGATGATCGTGACGAAGGTGTTCGCCGAGCTCCGCATTCGCGGCAGACTCGCCGACATTGTCTTCGGCGTGCTCGTGATCGAAGACCTGGCAGCGATTCTACTCCTTGCGCTCCTCGCCACGGTGTCGTCGACCTCCGGCGGAGGCATTTCGGGGAGCACGCTCGCCGTGAGCTTGGGACGTCTCGGCGGCTTCCTCGTTGGCCTTGTTGCGGTCGGATTCCTTCTGGTTCCTCGCGCAATCAGGCTCGTCGCCAGACTCAACAGCCCCGAAACCCTGCTCGTCGCCAGCATCGGGCTGTGCTTCGCGTTCGCGCTACTTGCTCACAAGCTGGGCTACTCGGTCGCGCTCGGCGCCTTCCTGGCGGGATCGCTGGTAGCCGAATCGGGAGAAGGCGGACAAGTCGAGCACCTGGTTCGTTCGGTGCGTGACATCTTCGCCGCGGTCTTCTTCGTGTCGGTAGGCATGCTCGTCGATCCGGCGATGATCCTCCGCCACTTTTCGGCGGTACTGCTCCTGACAGCGGTAGTGCTCGTCGGACAGACACTGAGCGTCTCTCTCGGATCCTTCCTCAGCGGCAACGGAGTCCGGACGTCGATCCAAGCAGGCATGAGCCTCGCCCAGACCGGCGAGTTTTCGTTCATCATCGCCGGCACGGGTGTCGCCACGGGAGCCGTAGGCGAGTTCCTCTATCCCGTCGCCGTCGCTGTTTCGGTGCTCACGACCTTCTCGACCCCGTGGCTGGTCCGTGTCTCGCAACCAGTCGCGCTCTTCGTCGACCGCCATCTCCCCAGACGCCTGCAGAGCTTCGTGGCTCTCTACGGTTCGTGGGTCGAGCAGGCACGCAGCGGCGGAAGATGCGGCGTATCGGGACGAGCCAGCCGCCTGGTGTGCCTGATTGCCGTCGATGCAGCGATAATCGCCGCCATCGTCATCGGCACTTCGCTCTCGCTGGATCGGCTGATGGAGCTGGCCAGCGCGCACACCAGAATCCATCCATCGGTAGCAGAGCTGATCGTCATGATCGCCGCCGTCCTGCTCTGCGTGCCCTTCTTTCTCGGGATGGTACGATGCGCCCGAGCCCTCGGCCACACCCTTGCTGCGGCCGCGCTTCCGCCGGCACCCGAGGGGAAAGTCGATCTCGCCGCCGCGCCCCGGCGAGCCCTGGTGGTCACGCTCCAACTGGCGATGGTGCTCATCGTCGGCATCCCGCTCCTCGCCCTCACCCAACCCTTTGTACCCGCGCTCTACGGAGCCATCGTGCTCTTCGCCATCCTCGGCCTGCTCGGGGTGGCTTTCTGGCGAAGCGCCGAGAACCTCGAAGAGCACGTCCGCGCTGGTGCCCAGGCCATCGTCGAGGTGCTCGCCAACCAGGCCGGAGATAGCTCGCGCCCCTCGCTCCTCCAGGTTCAGCCCTTGCTCCCTGGCTTCGGCGACCTCACTCCAATCACCCTGCGTGCAACAAGCCCGGCCACCGGCAAAACGCTCGCCGAGATCAACCTGCGCGGTCTGACCGGAGCCACCGTCGTCGCCATAACCCGCGGCGGATCGGGGATCCTCCCTACTGGCAAAGAACCTCTGCAGACCGACGACGTCCTCGTCGTCGCTGGCGCTCACGAGGCAATCGATGCTGCGAGAAGACTCCTCCTCGGCAGCAGCGGCGGCGGCCAACGCCGCATCACCCGTCACGGCATGCGCAGCGCGCGCTAGTGACTGGCATTGGGGCTAGTGGATCGAGCCCTGGCCGAATTCGTTGCCTCCCCAGCAGCTGACGACGCCGTCCTCGGCGAGCGCACAGCCGTGATACCAACCGACACTGATCTGGACGAACTTTCCTTCGGGCGGCTCGGTCTTCTTGCTGTCGCTGCTTCCCCAGCAGTGGATGGTATTGTCGGTCCGCAGGCCGCAGCCATGTGATTCGCCGGCGGCGACCTGGATGAAGCTTCCTTCCGTCGGAGCATTCGTTTGCCCGCTGTCGCTCTTGCCCCAGCACACGATGGTTCCTTCGCCGCGCAGACCGCAGGTGTGGTCGCCGCCCGCGCTGACACCGAGAAATCTGCCATCCGGAGGCATGGCTTGGCCGGACTCGTTCTTGCCCCAGCAGGCGACGGTGCCGTCCGCTCGCACCCCGCAACTGTGCCAAGAGCCAGCGCTGACCTGGACGAAGGTTCCTTCCGTCGGAGCATCGGTCTGGCCGACGTCGTTGTTACCCCAGCAAGAAACCGCGCCGTCGCTGTGCACGCCGCAGGTATGACTGCTGCCAGTCGATAGCGCAACGAAAGACTCGCTCGCGGGCGCGCCGGTTTGGCCGCTGTCGTTGTTGCCCCAGCAAGAAACCGAGCCATCGCTGTGCCGGCCACAGGAATGGCTGCCGCCCGCCGACAACTCCAGGAACGTCTCCTGTTGTCCCGCCGGAGCATTCGTTTGCCCGCTGTCGTTCTTTCCCCAGCAGTAGGCAGTACTGTCGCTGCGAAGCCGGCAGTTGTGGTAGCCACCAGCGCTGACCGAGAGGTGACGATTGGCGGGCCACGGCGAAGCAGCCTGGCCATTGTCGTTCCTGCCCCAGCAGGTGATCGAGCCGTCCGTGCGCAACCCGCAGGTGTGAGCCTCGGAAGCGCTGACCTGCAGGAAGGCATCTGCCGGCGGGGTCGCTTGACCGGACGAGCCCTGTCCCCAACAGACGACGTGGCCGTCGTTCCTGGTCGCGCAGGTGTGCCACCAACCAGCGCTGATCTGGGTAAAGGTGCCCGCGTCGGTTGGCGGAGTGGACTGACCGTGGGATTTTTCCCCCCAACAGCTCGCGCTGCCGTCCTTGCGCAGCCCACACGAGTGAAAGGAGCCCGCGGTCATGGCAGTGAAGACGCCGGTCCGTGCTTCGGCCTGTCCCTGATAGTTGTCCCCCCAGCACACTGCAGTGCCGTCGTCCTTGCGTATGGCACAAGAATGGCTGCCACCAGCGCACAGGTCGGCGAACTCTCCAGCGGGAGCATCGGTCTGCTTGTAGGCATTGTATCCCCAGCAGCTGATCGTGCCGTCGCTACGCAGGCCGCAGGAGTGGTTTCCGCCTGTGCTCACTTTCAAGAACGTCCCTTCCGGAGCAGAGGCTTGGTCGTAGGTGTCGTCCCCCCAGCAGACGACAGTGTTGTCGTGGCGCAAGCCACAAGTGTGCATCCAACCCGAGCTGACCTGGAGGAACGTCACGGCTGGCGCGCTGGCTTGCTGATGGTCGTTCTTCCCCCAGCATGTCACTCGCCCACCGCTGTGCAGGCCACAGGTATGGCCCGGGCTCGAGCTCACCGCCACAAATCGGCGGACACAGGTGCTCGTCTGCTTGCCAAGGCAAATCCAGTCGCTCTCTGGCTGACACCCAGCGCTGCAGCCGTCGTTGTCGAGCGTGTTGCCGTCGTCGCAGGCTTCGCCGGTGGCGATACGCCCATTGCCACATCCCGTCGGCTGGCAGTTGGCGTCGCAGCCATCGGCGTCGGCGTCATTGCCGTCGTCGCAGGCTTCGCCGGCCGACTTGTTGAGCATCCCGTCGCCGCAGCTCGCACGCGTGCAATCGTCGTCGCACGCCGGCGACTCGGCGGAATAGTCGCAGGATTCGCCGGCAGCGTGATTGATCTTGCCGTCGCCACAGTCGGCGACGGTGCAATCCTCGTTGCACGTTGCGCTCTCGCCCGCGGTGTCGCACTGTTCGTGGGCTGTCTCGTTTTTCACGCCGTCCCCGCAAGCGACGAGCGAACAGTCGCTATCGCAGGTCGCTGATTCGCCTCCGTCGTCGCACTCCTCGCCGCGCTCGATCGTCCCGTTGCCGCACTCGCACAAGTCGCCAACGCCGTCGGCGTCCGAGTCTCTCTGGTCGGGGTTGGAATTCCAGGGACAGTTGTCGACTTGGTTGGCGAATCCGTCCAGATCGGAGTCGAGCACCCGATTCAGGTCGGGAATGACGGCACTCACCCCTTGATCCTTCCAGTACTGGGCCAGGCTTCGCACTACCTCGTTGGGCTCGACTGCTGCCTGAGCTTCACGGATCATCGCCACGACCGCCGGCTCCAATTGGCCGTCGTCCGCGAAGTCGGAGGCAATGCTGGATACGATCTCGTCGAGGATCTCGTCGACCGACTTCTCTTCGACTCCTTCGGCGGCGGCTTCGGCGGCGGCCTTGGCATGGGCTGCCTGAGCCAATACCGCGCTCACCACGAGAAGATACGCGTTTGCCTCGGTGTCACCTCCCAGAGTGTTCAATTGAGTTGCCGGGACGTTCAGCCGGAAGCTCGACGGACCGATCGCAAGCGCTGCCACGAGCTCCTCTTCGGCTTGGCTGGTGGCTTCGACGATCCCGACCCCACTCGAGCCGAGCAAGCTGCTGGCTCGTTCACTGGCAAGATGGGTCAAGACGTTGACGAACACGGTCTGGTTCTTCGCGCTGTCGAGCTGGCAGTGGGCGCGCAGCGTCATCGTCGTTTCCGACGTCCTGTTCTCGATCTCGTTGTAGTAGAAGCCTCTGGCTTCGAGAGCGAGGTAGTCCAGCGTGGGCAGGGTAACGCTGAACTTGCCAAGATTGTCCGACACATCGGCATTGTAGACTTTGCCCGTTCGGTTGGCGCTGGCGTCGATCTCCGTCAAGGTGACCCTCGATCCGCGCATGAACGGGCCCTTTTCGACCAGCCCGGACAGACGAATAATGCCAGTCGAAGCACTCTCGTTGCAGCCAGTCGCCGGTGCGAGAGTGGCAGCGAGCAAGAGCGACGGCAGCAGCAAGCACGAATACCCGCGACCGCCATGGACACGAGCCGTAGTCTCTTGGTTCATCACAATCCTCCCGTCCTAGGGTGAGTACTTGGTCAACCTCGTGTTGTAGCTTTCGCCGGCGGTGGGCTCGATTCCGACCACGATGACGTGCCCCAGACTGTCAACCGCCACGCCAGTGGCGGCGCAGTCGCCTTGTGGAGAGCCGACCTCGTCGTGCCAGTACTGATTTCCGTCGCTGTCGAGCCTGGCAATCCAGGCAACTTGCGGCGATTGTGCTACCCCGACGTAGCCGGCTACGGCAAGATTCCCGTCGGCGTCGGCGGCGATGGCCATGGCCTCGTCGTCCGCGTTGGCGCCGCCGTCGAGAAGCTGCTTCCAGAGTGTCTTGCCGTCGGCGGAGTCGAGCTTGCTGATGAACAGGTTCTCACCCTGCTCGGTCGAGGTGGCGGAGCCGGCAATAACTGGATTCCCGTCGGGAGCAACGACGACCGATCCGCCAGCGCCATAGATTCGCGGACTGCCTGACCGGTTGGGAGCGTATGCGCCCCAGACGGTCACTCCGTCGTCGAATTTGTACGTATACATCCCATGGCCAGTGTCGCACAGCTCGAAGACGTGCCCCGTCGAATCGATCGCCACGCCAAGCCCTTCGTATTCGGGAATCCCGATACCCCAGGTGCTGCCAGTCGTCCGTCTGGAATCGTGCCTCAGCCATCCGCGGAAAGATTCGAAGCCGTCGTCCAGGAAGGATTCGATACCAGCATAGACGACGTGACTATCGGAGTCGACGGCGATTGCTCGCGCTCGATCGTCGAGTCCTTCGCCGTCTGATTCGGCGCTCCAGATCAGTGCGCCGGAGGCAGGATCGAGCTCTCGGAGCACCATGTCAGTACCAGTGTCTACGGTGGTCCAATAGCCGGCAATGAGCACGGTCCCACTCCCTCCTCGGTCGATGGCGACTGCCAACGCCTCGTCGTCGCCGCTGGCAGGTCCGTCGAAGGTGTGAGTCCATAGCACTTCTCCGTCGGATCCGTACTTGCGTACCCAAGCATCGAGGCCGTGCCCGAGAACGGCGATCGATCCTGCTACCACGATGTCTCCGCTGGCGTCGACCGCGACGCCCCAGCCGTAGTCCGCCGAATCCTCGGGATTGTTGATCGATTTCGTCCACAGGATACTGCCTGGCTCGCGGCAATCGACGTTGCAGCCGTCGTCGTTCTTGCGGTTGCCGTCGTCGCAGATCTCCGCGTCGGCCCAGAGATAGTCGTCGCCGCAGCTCGCCGCCACGCAACCTACGAGACAGGCGTCGGTACTGTCGTCGTTGCCATCGTCGCACTCCTCCACACCGGCGTGCACCCAGGTGTCACCGCACTTGGCCACCACGCAACCCTCGATGCAGGCGTCGGTGTTGCTCTCGTTACCGTCGTCGCATTCCTCTACCCCGGCGAGAACTGCGCCGTCCCCGCACTTGGCCGCCCGGCAGGTTCCACCCTCACCGTCCGGACAGGCATCGCCGCTGCTCCGGTTACCGTCGTCGCATTCTTCCACCCCCGCTTGCACGAAGCCATCACCGCAGCTCGCCGGCTGGCAATTGTTCAGGCAGGCGTCGGAATTATCGTCATTGCCGTCGTCGCACTCCTCCGCGCCAGCCCGTACCGCACCGTCGCCGCAGCTCGCCGGTTGGCACGTTCCTTCCGGTCCATCCGGACAGGCATCGGTGGTGATTCCATTGCCGTCGTCACAGCCTTCGACGTCCTTCTGGACGAACCGGTCGCCGCAGCGGGCGTTCTTGCAGGTGCCGCCAGCTCCGTCGGGACAGTCGTCGATCGTCGAGTTGTTGCCGTCGTCGCACTCCTCGATGCCGGCGTGCACGAACCCGTCCCCGCACTTGGCGTCGTGGCACCGGGTGCAGACGTCGGTATCGACGGTGTTCCCGTCGTCGCACTCCTCCACTCCCAACTGCACGAACCCGTCCCCACACGCCGCCTGCTTGCAGCTCTCGGTACACTCGTCCGAATTGTTGGTGTCCCCGTCGTCGCACTCCTCGACTCCGTCCTGAACGAGCCAGTCGCCGCATCTGGCAGGCGCGCACGTTCCTTGCGGCCCATCGGGGCAAGCATCGGTCGTGACCCCGTTGCCGTCGTCGCACTCTTCCGCTCCCGCTTGCACGGACCCGTCCCCGCAGAACGCCAACCGGCATGCGACACATCCGTCGCTGGCGACGGTATTCCCGTCGTCACACTCCTCTCCTTCTTCTCGGGCTCCGTTGCCGCAGGCAGTGGCAGCAGTGCCGCTGGCACTGCAGCCAGCGCCGGTGCCAAGCAGCGCAAGTCCCCAGAGTGCCAAGCCAATGAAAGTCGCCGCACTGACGACGAACGCGTCTTCCCTCTTGCTGCTCACGATCGTACCCCTAGGATGAGGTTGCATAGCCGAGTTACCATTTGTGGGCGAGATGCACAAGCGGCGTTTTGGGGGGGTTCCTTTCGAAGCAGCGCTTGTCTTGGCAGCTGCGAGCCCTCGCCGTCCCCCGTCGGAGGAGACCTCCGACGGGTCCTCCCTCTCCGAGGAGGGGAACCGCGGGTGCGTCATCTCCCGGGCGACCACCAAATTCAGAACTCCTGACCTGCAGGATTTTGCGACGAGACCATTTCGTATCGCAGTCGGAGGTTGGTACCCGGGAAGATGGTTTCTGTTTCATTGAGCTCGGCGAACAGGTGTAGAACCGCGCGGTCGCTCATCTCGGTGGCGAGGTGGTGGATTCCTTGTCCACGTAGCCACCAACCAGGGCCAGTGCTTCTACCGCTCTCATCGCGTCACTCCTTGCAGTGGCCAGTGATAGCCAACTTGCTGTATATCCGCTAGCCAGATCGGTTCCGATGAGAATGCCGGCACTCACTGCCCATCAACATACTAGATTTTCAAGCGA
>JAZDLZ010000124.1:0-2612 GCA_043801535.1 Pseudomonadota bacterium | reverse complement strand
CGGACGATCGCGACAAGGAAGAAGAACTACGGCAATACCGCTGCCCGCGAGCTGCCACTGATGGGCAGGATCGGTCTCGCGTTGAGCTTCTAGACAGAAACGCATTGATGCAAGGTGTTGCGTTGCTGGCCGGCAAGCTCTAGGATTCGACCGTCATTGTCATCCCAAGGAGTAGCAACGTGAGCCTCAAGCGATCGCATGCAGAGAAGCTAGGAGGAAGCCGCCGCAGCAGCGGCGATGACCTGTCAGGCGCGAAGGTCGATCGCCAGGAGCTATGGGATGAGCTCCAGAAGCGCTGCGCTGCTGGCGATACGTTTGTGCCACAGGATATTGCGCGCGCGATCGGTGGTGCCGAGCCTGCCATTGCCAAATGCCTGCTCAACCTGGCCTCGGAACGACTTCTGGACAAGGCCGAAGGAGGGGGATATCGGGCGACGTCGCTGGGTGCGGCAAGCCAGGCCGAGTTCGTGCGGGCGCTCGCCGCGCGCTCGGATCCGAAGAGGCAGCAGGATCAGGTCGAGATCGATCGACTCAAGAAGAACAACGACGAGATGAGACGCCGTCTCCTCGAGGCTGTCGCCGATCGCGATCGCTGCCTGGCGCTGCTCAAGAAGCACGGCATCGATCCGACCGAGACCCCCTAGCACCTCGGCCTTCTTCCGAGAGTGGAGCTGTGCAGGAAACGACGACCACGACGTGCGAGCGAATCACGGCGGATCTGAATCCGATGCAGCGTCGAGCGGTGACGCACGGGGGCGGACCGCTGCTGGTTCTCGCCGGGGCGGGAACCGGCAAGACGCGGGTGCTCACCCGGCGAATCGCCTGGCTGGTGGAGCAGGGTAGTCCACCATGGGAGGTGCTCGCGGTTACCTTCACCAACAAGGCGGCCAGCGAGATGAGACAGCGGCTCGCTCAGCTTCTGGGCGAGCAGTCGAAGGGAATGTGGATCGGCACCTTTCATGCGACTTGTGCGCGACTGTTGCGACGCCACGGGGAACGAGTCGGGCTCACGCCGAAATTCGTGATCTTCGACGACGGCGACCAGCGCAAAGTGCTGGGAGAGTGCTTCAAGGAGCTAGGGCTCGGAGAAAAGACGCTGTTGCGGGGGGTTCAGTCGCGGATCGACCGGCTCAAGAACAGCGGCGTGGATCCGTCGACGGTGCCGCCAGTGGACGGCGATGCCGTCGGCAACCTGGCCAGACGAGTAGCGCCACTGTACGCCGGCCGTCTCGCCAAGGAGGATGCGGTCGATTTCAACGACCTGATCCTGAAGACCCTGGCACTCCTTTCCGATGCGGAAATGGCGGACACACTGGGCCGTCGATTCTCCCAGGTTCTCGTTGATGAGTTCCAAGACACGAATGCTATCCAGTACCGGCTAGTGAGATCGTTGGCGGTCCGTGGCAACCTGTGCGTGGTCGGTGACGACGATCAGTCGATCTACCGCTGGCGGGGCGCTGATCCGCGCAACCTGCTGGAATTCGATCGCGACTATCCCGGCGCGCAGGTTGTCAAGCTCGAGCAGAACTATCGATCGGTGGGAAACATCCTGACTGCCGCCAACGGAGTGATCAGCCGCAGTACCGTGCGTCGGGCCAAGAAACTGTGGACCGAGCAGGTGCCTGGCGATCCGGTGTTGATCGAGGAGACGCCAGACGAGCGCGAGGAAGCCGAGGCTGTCGCGCGCCGTGTCTCCAGCATGGTTGCGAGGGGTCGCAAGTGGGGAGACATCGCGGTGCTCTACCGGATGCACTACCAGTCGCGTTCGTTCGAAGAGGCGTTCCGGGCCCGGCGGATTCCCTATCGCATTGTCGGCGGGGTGTCGTTCTTTCAGCGCAAAGAGATCAAGGACATCAGCGAGTACCTGCGCCTCGTTGTCAATCCGCAGGCCGATACTGCGTTCGAGCGAGTGGTGAACGTGCCTGCCCGCGGAATCGGCGACACCACGGTCGAGCGGTTGCGGACCTGCGCCAGGCGCAGCGGGATTTCCATGCTGCAAGCGGCTCGAGAGCTGGCCGAGCCGCCGGCGGACAGAAGGTGCCTGTCCGAGGCAGAGGCAGAGGACCGGGCAAGTGTCGCTGGCGCGGCTGGCGCCGGGATTCCTGGCGCGGCTGGCGCGGCGATCGGGATCGCTGGCGTGGCTGGCGCCGGGATCGTTCCCGAGTCCCTGGTCGAGAAACTGCTGCGTGGCACCTGCCCTGGACGGGCGTCCGGTGGTGGGAACCATCGGGAGCCTTTCCGCCGGAAAGAGCTCAGACGGGGATCCTCCGTCGAGGAGATGTCGGCATGCCTCCCCCGAGCGGGCGGGACTCGCCGGGACTCCCCCGCGATTCGTTGCCGGTCGGATACCGCCGAACGGCGGCCGCCGGATTCTCGGCTTCTGTCTGATTCTCAGGAGAAGCTGAGAATTCCCGGGACGAATTCTACTCTCGTAGACATGGGGGCTACGCCTGCAGCGGCGAGTGCCTTGTCGGGCGTGGACGACTCTACCGCGCGCGCGGACGCTGCTACCGCTATTGGGACGGCGGCGCGGCGAAAGCTGGCGACGTTTTTGGAGCTTGTGGACGACCTGGCGGCAGTGAACGCTCCGGGGATTCCCATGGCCGAGATCG
>JAZDLZ010000108.1:0-5040 GCA_043801535.1 Pseudomonadota bacterium | reverse complement strand
CGAATCCGTTTCGGGAGCTGAAGCTCTTTCCTCTTCGTCCTACTGGATTGCCGGCACCACGACGGTGGCTGGTGGAGCGCGCCGCATTCTTCGGCCTGCCTCTTCTCCAACGGGAACTCGATCCGACCTCATTCAGCCATGTCGAAGCGGATCTGGTGGCTAGCAGGAATGCTGCGGAGGTGCGGCACCCAGCCGAAGTCTTCGACGCAAAGTGGGCCGGGGTTGCTGGCAAGCTCGCTGCTGACCTCGGCATCAGGCTGTGCGGTGTTCCATGAGCGCCGCACTGTTGCTTGGTGTGCCTCGACCTGACGCTATGATGCTCGTCGATGAGAGGCCGATTCGGCGGTTGAGCTGTCGACTCGCCGAGGCGGTGGCAGCGCCAGATTCGACTGACGATCCGTCGGGAGTCTTCGTTCATTCGGTGCTCGCCGACGGCGGTTGGTCGCTCGACTATGCGCTTCGCGAGACCATTCGCGGTGTCATCAGGGATGAGGTTCCAGCAATCGTCCGGGAGGAGCTGAAGGCGCTCGACGAGCGAGTGAATACTCGGGTGAACGCTCATGCGTCGGAGCTGATGAAGGTGCCCGAGGTTGCGGCATACCTCAAGGTAGATCCGAAAACGGTCTATGCCTGGGTGAAAGAGGGAAGGCTTCGGAAGGTGAACGCTGGTCACGCTGTTCGGGTCCGCCGTGCTGACGTCGAGGCATTCCTAGCCGACCAGGATGTCGACGGGGACGAGTCGATCAGTTGTGAAGAGCAAGCAGAACGCATCCTTGACTGTCAGTCACGACGGACGCGATAGGAGCGAAACAATGGGCTCGGTATACCCTCGACGAAGACGGTGGTGGATCAAGTACCGGAAACCCGACGGTAGGTGGCAATCGGCGGCGACGGAGTATTGCGTGGATCGTCCTGGCGACAAGGAGAAGGCGAGAAAGACCCTCGAATTGGTTGAGGAGCGAATCGAGGCTGGCGCGCCATTCGATGAGGGCACTTGCGGTCCTGTGACTGTCGCGCGGTACTCGCCACGGTGGCTTGAGAAGCGCAAGGAGCTTGGGATTTCCGACTGGCAAAATGATGAGTCACGACTGCGCATTCACATCCTGCCGGCACTCGGCGAAATGGCGATTGACAAGGTGCGCGCCCGCCACGTGGCCGACTTCGTTCATGCGCTGCGGACCAGCAAGGCGCGGAAGCTCGCGCAGCGCACCGTCCTGAACGTTTACAGCGTCCTGAAAGCTCTGTTTCGCGACGCAACGATCGACGGACTGGTGGAGCGCTCGCCATGCATTCTTAGCCACCACCACCTTGGAGAGAGTATTGACGCAGATCCAGAGTGGCGGGACAGCGCGATCTACTCGCGCGATGAACTGGAGACACTGATCTCGTCGGAAAAGATCCCGCTGGATCGACGAGTGTTCTACGCGCTCCAGGGACTCGCTGGCTTGCGTCACGGAGAGGCAGCGGGACTTTGCTGGCGCCACTACGAGCCGACCAAACAACCACTCGGTAGGCTACTGATTCGGCGTTCGTATGATCACCCGTACACCAAGACGAAGAAAGGACGGGACGTTCCGGTTCACCCTACGCTGGCAGCGATGCTGGCCGAGTGGAAGCTTGGCGGGTGGGCGACAGTGATGGGTCGGCAGCCGATTCCCGACGATTTGATTGTGCCGCTGCCACCGGACGAATGGGAGCTGCCAGGACGGGGGAAGGCCAATCCCCGTCGCGGAGGAATGCGTAGCAAGTGCGACTCATACAAGCGGCTCTGCCGTGATCAGGTGGCTCTCGGTCTGCGTCACCGACGTGGCCACGACTTTCGTCGGACCATGATCTCACTCGCTCGGAACGACGGGGCGAACAAAGACATCCTGGCCTGGGCCACCCACGGACGTTCACGAGCGGCGACGATTGACGAATACACCACGTTTGAATGGGCAACCGTGTGCGGCGAAGTAGGGAAGCTCAGAATCGGCCGCCAACAGGGCACTGGCGGGACCGTAGTGCCACTCCATGGGACCGCAGACGGCACTCCCTGAACCACGATACCAGCCACACCAAGGAAGCCTCCCACATGCCTGCAAGGCTCGGCAGGCTATCCTTGGTACACGTCTTGGTACACGTCAAATGAATCTGTAGGAATCATCGATAGTTAACCAGTGGAGGCGCCGGGAGTCGAACCAATCTGAAAAACCAATCGTGACGCGGGGTTGCGTGTGTTTTCGCATGGTTCCCTTCCCGGCAGTTCCTCCTCGGTACATGTTCGGCAAGGAGGTGGGCGCTTCGGCGACGTAGGGCGGGATGGCGGCTAGCCACAGAGCCGGGAGCGGAAGTCAACGACCAGGGGGAGGGCCCACACGGTCTTGATGGGGAGATCGGCGATGCGGTGAGTGTCGAGTTTGCCGCGGCCTTGGGTTTCGCCCAGGCAGAGCCAGTTGGCGGCGCGGTAGCAGGTGCCGGCGAAGCGCTCGCTGTCAACAAAGGTCTCCAGCAGAACGGGGCTATAGCCGTAGCGGGCGAGCCAGTCGCCGGGGAGTTGTCGAGCGGCCATCGAAAGGAGTCTGGAGGCGAGGTTCTTGGAGCGGATCCAGGGCAGGATCAGGAAACGGGCGTTGTTGACCACGAGGTGGAGGCGCTCTTTTCTGGCCGAGGCGCTCCAGCCGATGAAGCGGTCGCGAGGGGCGGTCTTCCAGGCGGCCGCGCCGAAGCCCAGCAGCGCCAGCGTCTCGCCGCGCGCTCGGGCGAAATAGCGCAGCTGCGCCCCGGGCAGCGGCTGATAGCCCAGGTAGTGGTAGCGGTCGATGTACTCGTTCCACAGATGGGATTGTGCGCGCGAGGCAATCGGCTCGAGTGCCAGATCGGTCAGCGCCCCGGCGGGGAGCTCGAGCGGCATCCCAGGCTCGGCGAGGCTGGTGCGTCGGCAATAGGGGCGGCCATTGCCATTGCCCTGGCGCGGCGGGGGCAGCGCGAAGAGCCCATCCCTATGCATGCGCAGCAGGGCGAGCCGGCAGCTCATCTGCTTGAGGTTACCGTTGGGACTGCGCCAGTCGAGCAACGCGCAGACCTGGCGCGCGAGCGCAGCTCGACTAGGCGGCGAGTTGGCCAACAACTGCCGGATCTGGTCGATCTCTTGCGGGTTGAATGTCCTGCCGCAGTACTTCATGGGGCGGTCCTCGGTCGTTGGGACGGCGTGACATGACCAGCGCTTGGCGTTGCTGCGCGGAGAGGTTCCAGGGCAGCCAGCTTTGGGCGTCGGCGGGCGCCTGGCCGTTGTTGTCCGCGCAAGCTTTCAGGTAGCCCAAAAGCCACAGGCGCGGGTTGATGTCGTGGCGCCGAAGGGTATGGAAGATGGAGAAGAGCATCGCCGCCAGCGTGGCGCTCCACGCGGAGCGCGAGCCGCGGTAGTTCTTGCGTCCCACGACTGGATTGCGTACTTCGCGCTCGCTGGCGCTGTTGTCCATCGGGACTTCGGGGTGCTCGACGAAGACCGTCAGCCCTTTCCAGTGGCTCACCAGGCTCTTTAGGACCTTGCGCTGAGGCTCAACAAGGTCGGGCTTCTGCAGCTCGGCCAGGGCGGTTTGCTGCATCTTGGCGAGGTGATCTTCGAGATCCTGCTGCGCCGCTTCGGCCCCGCTGCCAGCGATGGGCTCGGAGTGAGGGGCTGGCTGTACCGCTTTGGCCTCGCCGTCGGAGTCGGGCGCGGGGTTGGCGGCGGCTGGAAGCGCCGCCTCATTGCCAGCCTCGCGGCCGGCGGCGAGGACTGCTAGCCGCTGGCGATTGAGGGCGAACGCTTCGTCGAAGCGGTTGAGCCACTCGACCGCCCAGCTCACCAGCTCAGGCTCGACTTGGCCGACGGTCAGGAAATCCCGGCGCTGGTGGGTCCAGCAGAAGGCGAGCACTACCTTGCAGCCCGGCAGCTTGCTGAACGCCTTGTAGGCCGAATACCGGTCGACGTTGAGGATCCCCTCGGCCGCCGTCCCCAAGATCTTCTCCACCACCTTCGAGGAGCGACTCGGGTCGATGTGGAAGTAGACGGCCTCCTGCGTCAGGTAGACCCACAGGTACCAATGCCCGCCCTTTTCCGCTCCCTTGAGGAAGAGATACCAGCCGGTCTCGTCGGCCTGCCATCGCGAGTTGGACTGCAGCCGCTCCAGGATTCCCTCGTAAAGCGGCTTGAACAGCGGCTCCAGCTCATGGAAGGCGTCGTTGACCGTGCTGGGTGCCAGATCCAGCCCATACGTCTTGAGCAACGCCAGCAGCCGGTGGGTGGGGCGCTGATAGAGGTACTTGTCGAGCAGCAGCTCCGCACACGCCGACTCACCAAGGATACCTCCTGGAATCAACCGACCCGGCGCCGGCGCCGCTACAACCTTGGGCTGGCCAGGGCATCTGCAGGCCTGCCGGTAGCGTTGTCGCGAACGCCGGCGGCGGTAGGCCCGCACCTCGATCTCCACCTCCTCGCAACCCGTGGTGCCGTGCTTCTCGTAGGGCATCTCGCATGCGCCGCATCGCGGCACCTGTGGCAGGTCGCGCACAGGATCTTCTTCCAGAGGTAGCCCGCTGAAGTCGTGCTGCTTCCCAGCCGGCCGTCCCCGGCGCGGATGGCTCCTGCGACCCCTGCGCGGGTCGCGCAGGCGCCGCTCGCTCTTGTTGCGCGCAAATGCCTGCTTGCGCCGCAGCCGCAGCCCTCTCTTCAGCTTGGCGACCTTCTCCCGGAGCTGGGCGGCTTCCAGGCGCGACTCCTTCAATTCCTGCCGGTATCGCTCCGCGAGCTCTCGCTGCGCTTGACTGTCGGCGTGCGCCTGCTCAAGTCGGGCCCCAAGACGCGCCATCCTCCCGCCGCTCACTCGCTCGGCCTGTGCGAGCTTCCCAGCCCACTGCTCGCGCACTCTCGCTAGCTTCTCGGCGGACTCACGCCTGAGCTGCTCGACGCGTTCCATCGCCCGCTGGTGCATCGCCGTGCGGTAGTTCGCCTGCCACCGCAGGGTCTGCAGCTCAACCGCGAAATCGGGCGGGCAGTTCGTCACTCCCCATCATCTA
>JAZDLZ010000074.1:0-2728 GCA_043801535.1 Pseudomonadota bacterium | reverse complement strand
GCGAGGCCAATGCCAGCCTGCACGAGGCACTCGGCGCCGTCGACCTTGCCGCCGCGATCGGTGCCGCACGAGTGGCCGATGCCCTGGCAATCCAGCGAATCGGCGTTCGTCTCAAGCACATGTTTCGCGCGCTATTGCACTAATCGCCAATCGCGGTCGCGGTCGCGGTCGCAGTCGCAATCGCAATCGCAATCGCGGTCGCGGTCGCGGTCGCGGTCGATCCCTCGCAATCGCGGTCGCGGTCGAAACGCAAGAACCCTGCCACAGCTAGGCTGAGGGTCCCCCAGAACCTTCAAGATTCTGCGGGCTTGCAACGCCGTCTGACGCTTGGGATGGAAACTGCTGCGTTTCGATCCCAAGTTTGCCCGCCACTGTAGCCAACTTGGCTTGCTTCATAGTCTCCCGGCCGATGTAGTTCTTGATCGCCACCTTCGCCGTGTGTCGAGTACCAACAACCTGCGCCAGGTCGAGGACGCCAAGGGAGTCGACCGTCGCCCGCATCTGTTGGCAGCCGATCTCCGTGACACCAGCCAGCTTGCAGTACCGCTTCACCACGCGAGCCGGAAAGTTCCGCACATCGGTAGAGGGGCGCCACAGCGATTGGTCCGGCCCTCTTCGCGAAGCCAGATCAACAAGCAACTCTGCCAACGAAGGATCGTGAACGTCGACGGTGAGCCACCGTCCTGTCTTTGCGTCTCTGTAGTGCAGCACGTTCCCGCCACAATCAACATGCTTGCCGAGGCAGCTCATGTATTCGCTCGACCGCAACCCCAACGTGACCGTCGCTGCCGCAAGAATGCCGTCATCATCACCAGCTCTGCCCGCCTGCAATGCGGTCAGGCGAAAACGGGTTGCCTCATCCTGGGTCAACTTGGGTTTCTCGGCGCCTGTGCGCTTTGGCATGACGGGCAAAAGCGAATCACCCCAGCGATCGATGCTCGGGTCGGTCTTGCGAAGTCCTCGACGAACACACCATTGCCAGAAGTGGTGGCAATTCCACCTCTCGATGTACCAAGTAGCGCCTGAGACTTCACGGATGCGTTCCTCAACACGCTGTTGTAGAAGTGCCGGTGTCACAGCCGATAGGAAGCGATCCAGCATCGGGTCATGCAGCTTGCGGAGCCGTTTCCTTGCGGATTCTCGGCTGCGGGTCTCCTCCCGCCACCGGTGGTTTTGGCAATCCAGGTAGGTGTCGATTGCAACGCGCACTACTGGTCCCGTCTCGGTCTGGTGCTCTCTCTCGAATTGCCTGATGAAACCGTTTGCTTCTTCCTGGCTCGCAAATGACTCAAAAGCGGTGTTTCCATCGAGCAGAAACTTGACTCGATAGCGTTTGCTGCCGCATCCTCCCCGGTCCTCAGTTCCAATAATTCGCGTACCGTCTGATTTTGGCCGCGCCATAGGTCACTCCTTTCTCTGGTTGGGCGCGGCAGATCAGTAGCCATGCTTGGCAGACTGCCGCCCAAGTGACAACCTGTCAATCGACCGGCGAGGATGCCGCGTTCCTCATCGGTGAGCTGGCTGGCCAGCACCTCGAAGGCGGCGAGGAGCTCCCAGCGGACCGGCGCCTGCTCTGCACGGCGCCTCACGCCCGACCTCCTGCGAAGGACAGGCCGCTACTGCCATCCGAGGGGCCAGAAGGCGCTGCACGGGCAGCTCGGCGACGTGCTGCCCTGGCCCGTGGCCGGCGACCGGGCGCCTGGCTATCCTGTACCAGGCCCGGCAAGGGCGGGCGCTGCCGGCAGGCCCGGACATAGGCTCGCTGGACAAGCTGCCGCCCAAGCCGCTCTACGCGCGCGTAGGACCTCGCCGGAGCGCGAGGAGCGCCTGCCTGGGCTGTTGCCCTTGCCCAGCGCGCCTCGTGCAACCAGAGGCGAAAGCGCGGGTCCTGGCGGGTTTCTAGCCATGTCCGCTGGTCTGACCACTCGACGATCACGAGGCCTGGCCGAGGGCAGGGCAGCAAGCGAGGACCGGCGGGTTGTCGAAAAGGACCGTTTGCGGCGAGGGCGATCATGGTGCCTTCTTCGCGACGGGAAGAATCTCGGAAATCGAGGAACCCTTTTCGGCAGTGTCCCGATCGTCGAACGTCAACGGATCGATCGCAGCCTCTGTGTCGGCATCCCGTCCCGCCGCTTGCGATGGGACACCGACGAGAATGCGAGCAACCTGGCTCTTGGAAAGGCCGACCGCGACGGCAATCTGCCTCACAGAATAATTGATGGCGCGAAGCGCGTGCACTTGTCGGACTTGCTTCCAGGAAGCTAGGATGCCGCGCCCCCACCTGGCGTGCTGCCCAAGGCTGTCAGCTCGGGCACGTTTGGTCTGGACCTTCGCCTTGAGCCGCGCCGACTTGTGCTGCGATTCCCACTTCGCAGACCAGGCGATCAGGCTCAACATCAACTCGCGCTGCTGAGGGTCGGCAGTTGCCGTGCTCAGGAAGGATTCTTGAAGGCTGTAGAGCTGCGCCCCAAGATGATCCTCCAAGTGGCGCAACTCTCGGAACGCTCCCTCGATGCCTTGGCGTGAGAATCTATCCCACGACCAGATCAACAGCGTGTCCGCCTCGCCGCTCTCGATCGGTGCCAACGCCAGCCGTCGGACCTCGGCCGCTGCCGAATCGTCCCAGGCCGACAACTTCAACGAAAGCTCGCGCACCACGCGCCAGCCAAGCCGGCCCGCAGCAGCACGTAACGGGGCTAGCTGCGATTCGGGGTCCTGGGAGCGCTCG
>JAZDLZ010000035.1:0-4590 GCA_043801535.1 Pseudomonadota bacterium | reverse complement strand
CCAGGCCCTGATCGACATGGGCATGTCGCCCGAGGACGCGGCGAAGACGAAGCTCTACCGCGGGGCTGGCTGCAAAGTCTGCAACAGCACTGGATACAAGGGACGGATCGCGCTCTACGAAGTAATGCCCTTCATCGAGCCGCTCAAGGAGCTGGTGCTCCAGGGAGCTTCGTCCGCCGAGCTCAAGGCAGAAATGATTCGCCAAAGCGTCCAGTCGCTGAGGATGTCTGGGCTCTGCAAGATCATGGCGGGAGTAACCACCCCGGAGGAGATCCTCCGCGTGACCGTGGGAGACTAGTATGGCACCAAGCCTGCACCAGCTTCTCAAGGTCATGATCGACAAGGGAGCATCTGACCTCCACATCACCACTGGCTCGCCACCTCAGCTCCGTATCGACGGCCAGCTCGCCGCGCTACGGACCGAACCGCTCAGCCCGGTAGACACCAAACAGCTCTGCTACTCCATCCTGACCGACGCACAGAAGATGCGCTTCGAGGAGGATCAAGAGCTCGACCTCTCGTTCGGGGTCAAAAACCTGGCTCGCTTCCGGGCCAACGTCTTCATGCAGCGCGGCGCGGTGGCTGGAGCTTTTCGCCTGATTCCCTTCAAGATCGCCCCTCTCGCCGAGCTGGGACTCCCACCCATCGTCGAAGAGCTGTGCTCGCGGCCACGAGGCCTGGTTCTCGTTACCGGGCCCACGGGATCGGGGAAGTCGACGACCCTGGCGGCGATGATCGACAAGATCAACATCGAAAGGCGCGACCACATCATCACCATCGAAGACCCGATCGAATTCCTGCACCCGCACAAGGGCGGCATCGTCAATCAGCGGGAGATCGGCGCGGACACCCAGTCGTTCAAACGTGCCTTGAAGTACATACTCCGTCAGGACCCCGACGTGGTCCTTATTGGCGAGATGCGCGATCTGGAGACCATCGAGGCTGCGCTCACTCTCTCGGAAACCGGGCACCTGGCGTTTGCCACCCTGCACACCAACAGCTGCGTCCAAACGATAAACCGGATTGTCGACGTGTTTCCGCCCTACCAGCAGACGCAAATCCGGACCCAACTCTCGTTTGTGCTCGAAGCAGTCGTCTGCCAGACGCTGTTGCCCCGGGCGACCGGCAATGGGCGAGTGCTCGCCGCCGAAGTGATGGTACCGAACGCGGCCATCCGCAACCTCATTCGCGAGGACAAGGTTCACCAGATCTACTCGCAAATGCAGATTGGCCAGTCGAAGTTCGGAATGCAGACGTTCAACCAGGCCTTCTGCAACCTGTTCCTGCGCCGGATAATCACTCTCGAGGACGCCCTGAGCCGGAGCTCCGATTCAGACGAGCTGAAATCGATGATCGCCAGTTCCCAGGTCGGTCACGGTGGCTCTGGGCCGGCACAGTCAGGTGGTCCGCCGTCTCGACCACCGTTGAATCGGGGAGGAGCGTAGATGAGCGCAGCAACAACCAAGGAGACCCATGCCGACGTATGCCTGGGAAGGGAAATCTCGAAGTGGTGATACACGCCGCGGCACCATCGAGGCCGAGGACGAAGCGCATGCGCTAGCGCGCTTGCGCACCGAACAGATCACTCCTACCAAGCTCAAGAAGCACAGCGGGGCCAAGTTCTCCCTGGGTGGCGGAGTGAGCCCGAAGGAACTGGTCATTTTCACCCGCCAGTTCGCTACCATGATCGACGCCGGGTTGCCGCTGGTCCAGTGCCTGGACATTCTGGGGACGCAGTCGGACAACAAGAAACTCGGCAAAGTGCTGCTCGACGTCAAATCCCAGGTGGAGTCCGGGATTACCCTCTCCGAGGCTCTCAAGCGCCATCCCAAGATTTTCGACGGTCTCTACGTGAACCTGGTAGCCGCCGGCGAGGTGGGCGGCATTCTCGATACCATTCTCCAGCGTCTCTGCCTCTATATCGAGAAAGCAGTGAAGCTGAAGCGCCAGGTACGCGGGGCAATGTCCTATCCGTCGATAGTCATGGCGATTGCAATCATCGTCGTGGCGGTGTTGCTCGGCAAGGTGATCCCAGTCTTTCAAAACATGTTCAAAGAGTTCAAGGGCGGAACGCTGCCAGCCCCTACTCAGGTCGTCATCAATATCTCCGCCAGCTTTCGGAACAACTGGTACCTGTACTTCGGCGGCATCACCGGAGGCCTTGTCGGTTTCTCGATGTTCATGAACAACGAGAAAGGCCGGGCGATTTTCGATCGCTTCATTCTCAACGTGCCGATCATCGGTCCGGTGATGAGGAAGATCGCGGTGGCGCGCTTTACCCGCACTCTCGGCACCCTGCTCTCTTCCGGCATGCCGATCATGGACTCCCTCGAAATCGTGGCCAAAACGGCGGGAAACATGGTCGTCCGCGATGCGATTCTCTACGCAAGGCAAAAAGTCAGCGAAGGCAAAGACATCGCCACCCCGCTGGCCGAAACCAAGGTCTTTCCTCCCATGGTCGTGCAAATGATTGGCGTCGGCGAGCAGACGGGCGCAATGGATGCCATGATGCAGAAGATCGCTGACTTCTACGAAGACGAGGTCGACGTGGCGGTGGCGGCGCTCACCTCGATGCTCGAGCCGCTGATGATGGTCTTCCTGGGCGGGATAATCGGCGGCCTGATGATCGCCATGTACATGCCGATCTTCGAAATGGCCGGCGCCGTCTCATCGGATTGAGCGAGCGCTCCAGCAAAATGCCTGCGAATTGCACGGCCGCCACCCCAGACTCTCTCTCAGAGCGCGATCGTCCAACCGACAGCGGTCATCAAGCCGAGCCCTCGTGGAGCGAGCTCTCGGCTCGCATCTCGAGCTTGATGGTCTTTCGCGCGATCTCCATCACCGTTGTCTTCGGCACAACCCTCGGCCTCAACGCTGCCTCGCCAGAGCGCCTGGCGAGACCGAGCACGATCTGGCTGTTTGCCGTCGTCGGGATTACCTTCCTCCTGACGGGGGTCTTTGCCTACGTGTTGCCGCGGGTCAAGCACCCGCTCCGCTGGGCAGACCTGCAAATCGGCACCGAGTTGATCGTCACCACGATCCTCATTCACCTCACCGGAGGAGCGCAGAGCGGCTACTCGTTTTTCTACCTCCTCTCGATTCTCGGAGCAGCGTTGCTGCGCTATCGGCGAGGCGCGCTGGTGGTCGCGCTCGTCAGTATCCTCCTCTACGTTTCCGTGTCGGTGATTGGGTGGCTCGGCTGGCTACCGATCCCTGCCGAGCAGCGCCCGCTGCCGTGGGAGATGACTGCCTACGCCCTGATTCGCCAGAACGTCCTCAACGCTGCTGCCTTCGCAGCAGTGGCAGTATTGTCGGCGCTGCTGGGGCAGCAACTGGCTCATGCAGGCGCACGCCTGGAGTCACAGGAGGCCAGAACAGCCGACCTGGCCGTGCTCAACCAGGACATCATCCGCTGCCTCTCGAGCGGCCTGGTGACAGTGGACCGCCGAGGCACGGTCCTCACGTTCAACGAAGCCGCCGAGGACATTCTCGGAATACCGGCGTCCCATACGCTGGGCCGACCTCTGGCCGCCGTCTTTCCGCAGGCCGGCGCCCTCGTTGACGGGCTCGATAGCGACACCATCGCCAGACGAACCGAGCTGACTGCCCAACATCCCATCAATGGGAGAGTCACCCTCGGACTGTCCGTCTCTCCACTGACCGACCATCTCAAGAACCCGATCGGTCGAATCCTCAACTTCCAAGACCTCACCGAGCTCCGCCGGATGGAACAAGAGGTGGCCCGCACTCAGCGACTGGCGGTAGTCGGACAGCTTGCTGCTTTCATGGCCCACGACCTGCGCAACCCGCTGGCGGCGATTTCCGGCTCGATCGAGCTACTCAAGGCCGCTCCCCAGGTCGACGAGGATCAGCGCACGTTGATGGATATCGTCCTGCGCGAGGTAGATCGTCTGAACGGACTCGCCACCGACCTGCTCGAATACGCCAAGCCTCGTGAGCCCGTGCCACTACCGGTCGACATCTGGGAAGTGCTCACCGAGACGACCAGGGTATTTGCCAATGACCGCTCGAGCAGCAGCATGACGGTGAGCCTGCGCCGGCAACCAGCAGCCGAACGATCCGCCCCGGTAATCGCGCATGCCGACCCTAGCCAGCTCCGCCAGATCATCTGGAACCTCCTCAAGAACGCGACCGAGGCCATGCCCAACGGCGGCGAGGTCGTAGTTACGCTCGATGTCCTGCGCGACACTGGGAGCTTCGTCGAAGTCTCGGTTGCAGACTCCGGAGTAGGCATAAGAGAGGAAGACCTCGAGCACGTCTTCGATCCCTTCTACACCACCAAGAGCGGCGGCACTGGGCTCGGCCTCGCCACGGTCCACCGGATCGTCACCAGCCACGGCGGCACCGTGGCGGCGATATCCTCGCCTGGCAAGGGAACCTGTATCAGGGTGAAGCTGCCGCTATAGCCAGGTCGGCTGGTCGAAATTATGGGTGTGTCCCGATCGGTCAACGGGCTAGCCGTTCTCGGTCCCCTGTCCCTTGTTCCTAGTTCCTTGTTCAATTCCGACGACGACGAAGGGAACAAGGAACTAGGGACAAGGAACCAGGAACTGGAACAGCCCCCCCGGT
>JAZDLZ010000013.1:0-3606 GCA_043801535.1 Pseudomonadota bacterium | reverse complement strand
GGCCGATTTCCCGACGAGTGGCGGGTTCGACTCGAGCTACGGAGGAGGTACTGATGGCTTTGTTGCCAAGGTGAACGCGGATGGTTCCAGCATCGGCTGGTCGTCCTACCTCGGCGGGAGCGGCTATGACTACGGGAGGGGTATCACGGTGGACAGCGCCGGAAACGCCTATGTCGTCGGCTACACCCGATCGGCCGATTTTCCGGCGACGCCAGGCGCGTTCGACTCGAGCTACGGTGTTAGGAGTGATGCGTTCATCGCAAGAATCGCCGCTCGATCATCGCCCAGCGCACCCAACGGAGCGATCTGTGCCACGGCTGGCGCATGTGCTTCGGGTATTTGCGAGGACGGCATGTGCTGTGCCGTTGCCTGTGGCCTCTGCTCTTCCTGCGATGTCACGGGGAGCGCCTGCACGGTTGTTCCTGCCGACGATCCTGCGTGCGGCGTGATCGATTGCGACGGACTCGACAACGAGTGCCGGGACTATCGCGATCTGACGAGCGGCCGCTGCAAAGGGCCGGCTGACTGCAAAGACGCCAATTGCAGCGACTGCGGCTCGTACGCTGATGCCACCAACGGAGCGCCCTGCACCGACACCTCCCCCGGTGACTGCAACGATGCCCGCTGCAACGGCGCCGGCAACTGCAACCAGGTTCAGACCGTCGAGGCGGAGGGCCACATCTGCGCCGCGTCTTCTGGTGGCGCGTGCGACCTCGCCGATATTTGCCCGGGCACGACAGGCAGTGACTGCCCCGCCCGGCTCGCGCCGCGTGGCGTGGAGTGCCGCCCGAGCGCAGGAGGGTGCGACGTGGCGGAGGAGTGCACGGGAACCTCGCAAGACTGCCCGGCCGACCACGTCGCCGACATGGACCATGACGGTTCTTGCGATTCTGCCGACAATTGTCCGGCGGTATTCAACCCCGGACAGGAGGACAGCGACGACGATGGTCGAGGCGACCTTTGCGAATCCGCGGTCGACGCCGCGCCCGATGCTGCGGTCGACGCTGCGGTCGATGCCCTGCCGGTGGACGGCGCGATCGATGCTGGCGATGGGAGTGACGGTACGCCGGCGAACGGCTGGCTTGACGGGGGGCGGTGTGACAGCGCCGATCCTGATCCTGACGCGGCTGGCAAGACAGACGGCCCAGATGCTCGGACTGTCGATGTTGTGCAGGCAGCGGACGCGCGGGGTGGCTTCGATGACGCGGCGACGACTTCATCCCCCGACGCACCGACGCGCGTTGATGCAGGGGAGGGGCTGAGCGCCAACGACCTCTATGGCTACGGCTGCCAGATGGCAGGCAGGAGGTCGCGGCATGGCGGCGGAGCATTGGTGCTTGCCGTCGCTTTGCTCGCCTGGTCGGTGCTCGCGTTGACGCGCGCATTGTCCTTGGTGCTCGCATTCATGCTCGCCTGCGGGCTTACGCTTACGCTTACGCTCGTGCTCGTGCTCGTGCCAGCTCGCGATGCCGGCGCCCAGCGTCCCAAGACGCAGGAGCAGTTGGCGCGCGAGCACTACCAGGCGGGCATCATCAAGTACGACCTTGGCCAGTTCGACGCGGCGATCAGCGAATTCCAGAAGGCCTTCGAGCTCTCGAACGCCCCGAGGCTGCTGTTCAACATCGCTCAGGCCTACCGTCTCAAGAACGACTACGCGCGAGCCCGTTTCTTCTACAAATCGTATCTGCGCCGGCAGCCGGATGCGGCGAATCGACAGGATGTCGAGGCCCGCCTCCAGGAGATCGACGAGATACTTGCAGCGGCGACAACGACGACAGCCTCGACAACAGTGACAACGAGTCGTGAGGCCGTCGATGACCCACCCCGCGATTCACCCGGGGAGGCCGCTCCCGCGAACGAATCGTCGATTCCCCTTCCCCAGCCTGGATTCAAGGGCGATCACCCCGACGTTCGTTCAATGGTCGAGCCGGCGCCGGAAGCCATGGCGGCCAGCTCCTCGGAGCGCGGTACCGGCGCTCCGGGCGGCAGCGTGGCTGCCAGCGCCGGTAGCTCCACGGGCGTGACAACCGTATCGACCAGGTATCGTCGCCGAGCGCTCGCGAGCTTGCTTCGGGCCGAGATCGCGCCGACCTCTCCAGGCGCGGTGCTCGCACTCGGAGCCTCCTTTGCGGCCTCTCGTCGATTCGAGATTTCGGCAGCCGGCACCGCCGGCGAGTTCTACGGGATCTGGCTGGGTGGGGCGTACTTTCTGGGGAGCTCCTCGACGCGAGCTCGTCCCTTCCTGCAGGTTGCCGTTCCACTCTACTTCGCGGATGGGGTGCAGGTTGGCGGTCAGGCTGGCGTTGGCGTCCACTGGCAGCTCCTGCCGCGGCTCGGGGTCCGCCTGGAGGTGAGCGGCGTCTATCTGCCGACTCTCGAAAACACACCGAGGGCCCTGCTTCTTTCAGCGCTCGGCATTCAGGTGAGACTGTAGCGAATCCCTGGTAGCAAACCTCTCCAGTACGCCTGATCCGGGCAACCCGCCATGGTCCTCGATCCTACTTGCCAAGGAGGCGGGCCACGCTGATCTCGAGTTGACTGTGGACCAACCGAACGATGCTCTCCATGGCGCTCTGGTCAGCGCCGAGACGGTTCATCAGCAGCTGCAGGGTCGTATCGAACAGAATCTGCCGGCAGTCGGCCAGCCAGCGCGCAGCGGTCGCCCGATGCACGTGGTACAGGGCACCAATCTCGTCAATGGAGAGTCCATCCACTACTTGGTGGCGCAGAATGTTGCGCTGCCGGCAAGACAGTTGGGCAAGCGCCTCGCCAAAGGCGGCCGAGAATTGAGGGGCATAGGTCTGCTTCAGTAGAAGGAGCTCGGGGTCTTCTCCTTGGACTACCAGCAGTTGCAGCTCGCCTTCCGGAGTCGGCTGCTCTCGTCTGGCAAGGCGCTGGGCGCGAGCACCCTCCCGCACGGCAATGGAGCGAAGCCAGTTGCGCAAAGGTCCGCGACCGCCATAC
The DNA here is from genome assembly GCA_043801535.1 of Pseudomonadota bacterium. Taxonomy (GTDB): domain Bacteria; phylum Myxococcota_A; class Polyangia; order Haliangiales; family SHYZ01; genus JAZDLZ01. Next base: position 642 of record JAZDLZ010000013.1, on the reverse strand, counting down.
TCGCGGATCAAAGGGGGCGCCCCTTTCTCGCCCACCAAGAGACGCTCCTGCAGCCCATGGATCACATCGTCCATCAAGGGCTTCGATCCGCCGAGACGGCGGAGCGCGCTGAGCATCCCTGGTGCGAGGCGCTGCTCGAACGCACTGATGGCTGACGGTTCGTCGTGAAGGCAGGCCCAGGCCAGGTATAGGTCAGCGGCGTGGATCCGGTCGAGCGCGACCATGAAGTCCTCTTCGCCACCCACACAGCGAGCCAGGTGCTCGACGAAACCACCGATCGGCTGCTTGACCTTGACCTTCGGCCAGGCGCCGGTGGCCTTCTCGATGACGGAATCGAGCCTGCCTGCCAGTTGCATGCACCAACAAGGGTCCATCGCCTCGCGGCAGGACTGCTCCGGCAGCCAGCGCATGAACTGCTCGACAAGAGAATCCGGGTCCGCCATACGATTCGAGTTGGCATGCTAGCAGACTTCGGCTGGCGTTGCACCGATCCCTGGTCATGGGGGTGTGATCGTTGCTCGTTGGTCCCCGTCGATGGCGGCGAAACCAGAGCGTCAGCGATACCCGACGTGGACGTGTCTCGGTCGGATGGACATGACAAGGCACCCGAGGGAGCGCAGGCCGTTCTCGGTCTTTGGTCCT
>JAZDLZ010001096.1:0-7450 GCA_043801535.1 Pseudomonadota bacterium | reverse complement strand
GTCATCCGTATCGTCGAGCGCCTTCGCCAAGCCCAAGTCCAGCACGCGTGCTCCACCATCCTTGGCCAAGAGCACGTTCTCCGGCTTCAAATCTCGGTGCAGCACCTTGTGGCGATGAGCTTCGGCCAACGCCTGCGCGACTGCCAGACCAATGCGCGTGGCTTCCCTGACCCCTGGCCGCTCCTCCTGCAAACGCTGGCGCAGATTCTGACCCTCCAGGAACTCGAGCGCCAGGTATGGCCTGCCCTCGTGCTCGCCAACCCGATACACCGTTACGATGTGGGGATGACTGAAGCTCGCAGTCAGCCGCGCCTCCCGCATGAATCGGGCCACCGCATCCCCGCCCCCCAGTGTCCGCGGCCGAATCAGCTTGAGCGCAACCTTGCGCCCCAGCTTGGTGTCCCGCGCCAGATACACCTCCCCCATTCCACCGCTACCGACCAGCCGCACAACCCGAAACTCGTCGACCAACGTACCTTCTGCCAGCGCCACACCCGGCTCGGTATCCGTCGTCCCAGTCGAAGTCAATGGAGTCCCCCTCGAATTGCGCAGCCATGCCGGCTTGGTAATGGCATCGGTACTGGCAGGCCTCCCCGCCACACTACCGGGACGGTGCGCCAGACGTCGCCGAGCAGATCGCAGTAGTCCTGGTAGAGCGCGCCGAGATCGATCGCTCGATAGTCGCCCACCTCGGTGGCAGCGTAGAGTCGGCGGGTCTCGCTGTCGACGAGCAGATGAACGATTGCGCCGTGTAGCTTGAAGTAGCGCAGCCTCTTTCCCGTATCCAGGCTCCAGATGCCGAGATGACCACTCGCATAGCCCAATACCAAGGTATGACGTGGGCCTTCGCTGATCCGCTCCACCGAGGATGGCAAGGTTTCCTCGAAGCTGAAACCAGGCCCGGCAGTCGCGGATCCTAGCGGTAGGAGCGCGATATCGCCGGAGTCGAAACCAACCGCGAGCAAGCGACCCCGATCGATCAAACCCAGCGCGCTGCCCCCCTGCTCCACTGCAAGTCTGGCCAGCTCGCTGCCGTTCTCGTCGAGCACGAGCGCATGTGTATCGGTCGCGACCAGGATGTGGCCTCCCTGAAAGGCTGCCGCGGTCGCCTTGCTGGCGAGCTCGCGGACCCGGAATCGAGACCTGCCCGCCGAAGCCACGTCCATGCTGGCGAGGTCGAGCAGGTACGCGCTGCCACCAGCCAACACCAGGCAACCACGCCTGGTGGCCGCGACCAGCGCCGGGATCGCCGGGATCGCCGGGTCCGCCGTGGTCGGCTCGTGCGCGGCCGAGCCCGGATCAGCGCTGGTCTGCTTTTTGAGCTCTCTGGTGGACAGGCTGGCAAGGAGCTCGTCGCCAGCCATGCTCCACAGCTGAAGCTCGTCGTCGTAGGTGAGCAGGCACAACGAATCGCCGTCGCCGGATTCGGGCACGCCATGCCGATGCCCGCCGCCCTCCTGGTCCGTGCCAGCGCCCTGCATTGCCAGCCTTCCGTGCTCTGCTACTGCCTGGCGCCACGTCGCTGCGGAAACGCCGGCTACTCCCGCTGCCGCCTCGGTGATGCCATCGAATCGCGCCCAGCCGAGATGAGTGAGGACGCGTGGCGGCGATCGCAGCAGTAGTGGCGCTCGCCAGTACGGCTTTCCTGTCTCGACGTCCCACGTCCGCACGGTACCGTCGCCGCTGCCAGTGGCTGCCAGCCTGCTATCGGGGCTGAAGCGAATCACTCCAGTGGCGCCACGATGGCCGCGCAGCACCGTGGTCGTCTTTCCGGTCGCCAGATCCCATATCCGGGCAGTGGCATCGTCGCTCGTCGTACCCAGCAGCGTTCCGTCGGGACTGATGGCCATTCGTCGAGCAGCACCATCGTGCTTGCCCAGGATGGCACTGGTCTGGCTCGCCAGATCCCAGCGCCGTATCGTGCCTCGGGCATCGCCGGAGATCACGGTTCGGCCGTCGACAGTAATGGCAACACCCCGGATCTCGCCTTCGTGATCGCCGCGCAGCTCGAACCTTGGCGCCGGCTTGGTCTTGTCCCAGACATACACGGTGCTGTTCTCCGCTGCGCCGGCAATCGTGCTTCCGTCGGCGCTGATTGCCACCTGCGGGACCGAGGCTCGTCCGCGAAGCTGTCCGACCGGAGAACGGGATTGCGCATCCCAGAGACGCAGCTGGCAGTTGGCGTCGGCAGAGACGAGCGTCGTCCCGTCCGAGCCAGAGGCAACATCGGTGACATTGACCGGGTGTCGTGGCGCCAGCTCTTCGCTGCTGCCACTCGCGGCATCCCAGAACCGAATTCCCCGATCGAAGCTGGCCGTCGCGAAGGTCTTGCCGTCGGGAAGGAAAGCCACTCCGGTCACCACGCCTTGGTGCTGTGACAGCAGCATCCTTTGTTTGCCAGATCCAACATCCCAGGTACACACGGCCTTGTCCCCGGCACCCGAGACCAGCGAGGTCCCGTCGGGTGAGAAGTCGATGGCCCACACCTCGCGAGAATGGCCGACTTCGTCTCCTGCCGGGGCGAGAGCCTGGACTCGCCACAGTCTCAGGGTGTTGTCGAAGCTGGAAGACGCGACCAGCTCTCCATCCGGGCTGAAGGCGACCGAGGTAACGATATCCTGGTGGTGACCGACGACCGTTCCGTGGCCAGTAGCCAGATTCCACAGCCGCACGCTCTTGTCGGTACTGCTCGACGCCAGCCTGGCCCCGTTCGGGCTCGGCACCACGGCAGTGACCACGTCTTGGTGGCCACGCAGAATCGCCAGCTCGGTGCCAGTATCGGCTCGCCACAATCGGATAGTCCGATCGGAGCCGCCCGTCACGAGTTGCTGGCTCGTCGGATCGTAGGAGACGCCGTATATCGATGACTGCCCGCTCACCAACGGATGGCCAGCTCCGGTCGTGAGATCCCACTGCAATACGGTGCCATCCCTGCTGGCCGAGAACAACACGCCCGCCGAATCGAACACCGTCCTGGTCACGTAGCCGCGGTGGTCGCGCAGCACCAGCTTCTCACTGCCGCTCTCGACGTCCCACACCCGAGCCGTCGAGTCATTGCTCGCCGAGACGAGGTGTTTTCCTCGACCGTCGAACGACAAGCCGAAAATCGAGGAGCTGTGACCCGCCATCTCCTTGGACGTTCCCTTTTCCAAGTCCCAGAGAACGACTAGACCAGAATCGCTCCCCGCTGCCAGATGCCTGCCATTCGGCGCAAATGCCACCGACGCAAACCCTGCCCCGCCACGACTGCGCAGCAGCACTCGCGACCCGGCTGTCTTGGCATCTACCAAGTTGATCTTGCCGTCGGAGCAGGCACAGGCGACGGTCTTTCCGTCCGGTGAATAGGATACGTCCGATACTTGCACGCCAAAATTCCTGCTCCACACCAGCGCTTCCTGGCCAAGCTCTCCCCACAGCACGCGTCCGAGAGTCGATTCGCTGGTTTCCAGGGATCCGCGCAACTTGGCTCTCGCCTCCAGAACGTCGCCACGCAGCATGGCTGCTCTGGCACCTTCCCGCTGGGCTTCGGCGCGCTCTGCTTCGGCGCGATCCCTCTGCAGCTTGGTCGCCCTCGCCACCAGCGTCGATGCCCCTGATATTCCTGCCAGCACGAGAATCGCCAGGCACAGCAGGGCCTTCTTGCGCCTGCGCACGCCTTGCTCCTTCTTCGTGCCTGCTTCGAGAAAACGGACGACGAGCTCCGGTACTGCGGCGCCCAGGCGTGCCACCTTGCTCTTGGCGTCGTGCAGCGCGTCTCGCTGCCATACCTCTTCGTCCCGGCGTCCCCGCTTCTCCCAGAGCTCCGCTGCCTGCGAAACCTCGGCAGCAAACGCCACGTCTTCCCGACCCTCCTCGAGCCAGCGAGCCAGGCGCCCCCAAGTGCGCACCAGGGACTCGTGTACCAACTCGAGCACTGCTGCCTCGCCGCTGCCGCTGCCACCGCAAACCCCGCGAGAGCCGTCAGTTTCGCCAATTCCACCGCCAATTCCGCCACCGCCACCACCGCCGCCGCCGCCAGCGCCAGCGCCACCGCCACCGTTCCGGCGGTCACCGCGAGGGTTGGCATGTCGTCCGTCGCCATGCTGTCGTCGGCCCTCGCCAGCCCGCCGCACCGTAAGCAGCCGTGCCTGGGTCAACTTGCCCAGCACTTCCTCGACCCCTGACCCCAGGCCAGCCACCGCCGCCGCCACCGGCACTACCCGCCGGGTGCCCGCCGAGGTCACCAGCCGCAATAGAATCTGCCGCGCCAGCTCCACCTGTGCTGGAGTCATGCCAGCCAACACTCCGTCGGCATGCTCGGCCAGGGAGCCTGCCACCCCACCCATCGCCTCGTAGGTTGCCCGGCACAACAGTCGTCTGTCCCGGTCGCGCCGATCCCACAGCATCTGTCCGGCAAACTGCAGCAACGGCAGACAGGCCGGCTCGTTTCTGACCGACTCGACCATCTCCGCAGCCAAGGGAGGGTCGTCGTAGGAATAGCCGACGGCTGCGAGCGGTCGTGTCAATACTTCTACCAGCCCTTCCTTGCCAGGACGGCGCAGCACGAACACTCGCGAGAGCGCCGCCGCCACCTCGGGTCCGCCCTCGAGATAGCCGAGAAAATCGTCGCGGATGGTGAACACCGCTCGCACCGGGCTCGACGGGTGATCTGCCACTCGACAGATCGCGCGGATGAATGCCTCCTGCACTGCCCCGTCGGCAACCATCGTATACGCTTCCTCGAGTTGATCGACCAGCAACAGCACCTTGCACCGCTCCCGTGCCGCCAACTCGTGGAGCACTATGCCGAGTGCCTCCGGCCTTTGGCAGAGCTCCCTGGCCAGCGACTCCTCGTCGTTCGCCGCGAGCGCCAGCGCAACCGCCGTCGCCGCATTGTCGCCGTCACCGAGCCCGTGCTTGAGCTCCGGCGGCAGAAAGTCGGAGCTGTGAATGCTGGCAACACCTTCGCTCATCCGCACAATGCTCTCGCCCACCACCAGCCGAGAGGCGAGCACAACAAACGGGTCCGCCCCCGGACGCATCGACAGCACCATCCAGGCGCCTTGTTCGCGCAAGCGAGGTATTACTCCCGCCTGCACGAAAGAGCTCTTGCCAGCACCCGACGGTCCCACTACTGGCACTACTGCCTGCTCTCGCAGACTCTCCAAGAACACCGATATCTCACTGTCTCGACCGAAGAAGAGATCGGCATGGCGCTCGCCAAAGGGAAACAGCCCGCGGAACGGGCTCTGCTCGACATCGATCCGTCGCCGGTTCTCCGCCAGCAAACGCTCGAGCATATCGACCACGTGAAGGGCCGGAGGTCGCTTGCGGGCGTCCTTCTCGAGACAGCGACCGACGAGCTCGGAAACCTCGCTGGTGATTTCCCGATTCGGCGCCAGCGCTGGCACTGGCTCGGGCTGTACCACCGCATCCCCCAGAGCCACCGCTCTCTTGTCGTGGTACGGCCGCCGGCCAGCAACCAGCTCGTGCAGGATCACTCCGAGCGCCCAGATATCCGTTGCCTCGCAGCTCTCCTCGCCACGCCACTGCTCTGGCGCCATGTATGCAGGCGTACCCTGCACCGTCCCTGCTACCGTAGCCTGAAAGCCGGTTCCGTCTCGCCCTCCCTCACCACTTCGCTCGCCCTCGCGCTCGCCCCCACCCTCGCGCTCGCCCCCACCCTCGCGCTCGCCCCCACCCTCGCCCCCACCCTCGCCCTCGCAGTCTGTCGCGGGCACGGGCTGCAGTGCCGAGTCCTGCGTCGAAACCGTAGCCGTCTGAGCCGACGACGACCTGGAATCCGCGGCCACGGTGGGTAGCGCGCTTGTCTTCGCCAGGCCGAGATCGACCAACCGTAGCCGGCCATCCTTGGCCAGGATCACGTTCTCTGGCTTGAGATCACGGTGGAGAACCCGTTGCTTGTGTGCTTCGACCAACGCCTGGGCGATCGCCAGCACGATACGTAGCGACTCCCGCACACCAGGCCGCTCCTCTTCCATGCGCTGCCGAAGGTTTTGTCCCTCCAGGTACTCGAGCGCCAGGTATGGCCTGCCGTAGTGCCTGCCAACCGCGAATACCGTGACGATATGGGGATGACTCAAGCTCGCGGTGAGCTGCGCCTCGCGCATGAAACGCGCGACCGCCTCCTCGGAATCCAGGTAGCGCGGGTGCACGACCTTGAGCGCCACTCGACGATTGAGCATCGTGTCCCGGGCCAGATACACCTCGCCCATCCCACCGCGACCCACCAATCGCACCACCTGGAAATGATCTACCATGCTGTCTGGTCCAAGGAAGGAGCCCCGGATACTGCCTTCGTCCGTGCCGGATCCAGAAGAGCTCGACGACCCCGACCTGCCGCTCCCGCTCCCGCTTCCGCTCCCTCTCCTTCTCGACCGCTGGCGCGCTCCGCTCTCGGACTGCGGCAGCTCGCACTCGGTTTCAGCCTCTCGATCGGTTTGCTGCCGGCCGACAGACAGTCCAAGACTGTCGATAGTCGGCATCGTCTCGTGCTGTCGTTCGCGTGGCGGTTTCTTGCCTGGCGGCATTCTTCTGGCTCAGTGACAACAATGGTGCCCGATCGGCGGCTGCCGGATGGCGGGCAACCCATCTTCCCACACTACTGGCACTACTGCCCAGAGCCGACGCAACAGATCGCAGTAGTCCTGAAATGTGAGGGATGTAGTAGAGTCTTGCTGGATGGTCTCCGAGCACAGCAACCGGCCGACCCGCGAGGACCTGCCCTGCATCGACGACAGCTCGCGCCGCTGCCTTCTCGTCTTCGAGCCAGCCGGAACGCGAGCCATCGACCTGCCTGCCTCCGGACGATTGGTGATTGGCCGTGCCGAAGACGCCAACATTGTGCTTGCCGACGAAAGCGTGTCGCGACGCCATGCCGAGCTGGTCATTCTTGGCTCTGCTGCAATGGTCACGGACCTGGGAAGTCGCAATGGCACCTGGGTTGGCGGCAAACGGATTCACGCTCCCCAGCACGTCAAACCAAGCGATGCCATCCGGATCGGTGCTACCTCGCTGATGATTGGCGCCGCTCCGGTCGCCGAGCATGGCTGGCTTCTTTCCCCGACCGAGTTCGAGGCACGCGTTGCGGCCAGCCTGGACGAGGCACGCAGGTCTGGCACGCTTGTCGTCCTCTTCCACGTTCGCATGCCGGCCACAAAATCCGACGACATCAGCGCGGCGGTAAGAGGTGCGCTGGAATTGCCGGCGTCGCCAGCGGGGACAGGCATTGGATGCCGCTACAACGCCAACGACTACAAAGCGGCTATTGCCCTCGCCGCCATTGGTTCCGCGCTGCTCGATCGGCTGGTGGCCAACCTGCGCGCGGCAGTAGCGGCAACGAGCCCGGACGCACGTGTGAGCTGGGCCGCCTTTCCCCGGGACGCCACTCGGCTCGACGAGCTGATCTCCGCGTCGGCAGCGGCGCTACGCGAGCCTGCCCCGGCATCTG
>JAZDLZ010001079.1:0-3000 GCA_043801535.1 Pseudomonadota bacterium | reverse complement strand
CCGAGGCGCTGGTGGACGCGATCAATCCGGTCCCCACGCAAGGTTCCTCGGGCCTGCCACTCTGTGTTTCCAACAACCGCAACCTCCACCGATTTCACGAGAAGCCCTTCAGTATCTTTGAGATACACGATCTCAGAAAGCCAGTCGTGGAGCAGTTGCTCGACTGAATCGGCCCTAACCTCAAGCTCGTGGACGACTTCTGAACCCAGATCGTCCAGCGTGACCATGACAGCGGTGAGCGCTTCAGTCGCCCCAGCAAATAGATCGTTCCAACTGCCGGCCTCGACCACGAAGGCGGCATCGGCGATGGCCACGTCCGGCAAGTAGTTATACCTGAATGGCATGACAGACACCGCTCAACGGTAGTATCCCATGCCGTAGATCGGCGCGGTCACGGAATGCGGCTGGGGACCATCGAACCGCAATGTAAAGGACCCGGTGTAAACCCCGATTGGCGTCTTTGGGCCTGGCTTGAGAACGGCGGTCACTTTCCCTTTCGCGGGAATCTCGTAGCCGGTCAGCTCCAGAGACATGAAATCGGGGGGTGGTGAGGTCACGGTGATCTTGTAGAGGGTGTCACCGGTGTTGGTGATCTGGAAAACCTGCGATTCTTTGCCCAGAGTGTCCAGATAGGCAGCCCGAGGTGATATCCGAGCAACCCCCTCCCTCTCTCCGACCATGGAGACGAACTGTATCCTCATCTCCGGCATTGCCTTGTCGTTGCTGACGATAAGCACGGATTTCTGCACTTTCCCGTTCTGGTATCGGGTGTTGAACGCCAGATCGAGCGGAACGGAGTCAGCCGGCCGGACCTGTTTTGTCGGCAGAGGGAGTGTCGTGCAGCCGCAGCTCGGCTGCACCGCGAGTATCCGCAACGTGTCGCTGCCATCGTTATGGAGCCAGTAGCGGTGGTAGACGTGGGGGCCATCCGGGAGATAGCCGAAGTCGAACATCTCCTCGGACATGCGGATCTTCGGCTGGGCGACCGCCAAGACGGGGAAAACGTATGCCATTGCCAAACAGGCGGTTAAGAAGCCATAGAGCCGATGGCCAGCGACCATCCTCAATGCAGCGCGCATTATTTCCTCCGAAACCAATGCCAGCAACGAAATCAGCGAATACGAACGACAGGAACAATCTTCGAGTAGCGTCCCCACCGCACCCGACAGAAGTATACACCGGAAGGCCAAGCCCTGCTGCGGGGAAAATCGACCGAGGTATGCAACCCGTCGTGATCTCGTGACAGGCCTTGCACGAATTGGGGGCTGGCTCTGGCCACCTCCACCCCGAGTATGTTGAAGACCGCCACCTCCAGGGCTGCCACAGGCGCAGGAGCGGACCCACCGTCGGCGCCGTCTGGTAATAGATTGTCCGGCAATGTGATATCAATCGTGAGTCGGTCGCTCCAAGGATTCGGCTGGGCTCGTGCCTCAAGCGTGAAGTCCCTCGGCTTAAACCAACCACTCATGCTGTCAAGGACGCCCGTCTGGGCGTCGACCGTCGCGCGAACGGGAACAGACCATCGGTCGCGGAAAGGCGCTCCCACGCCACGAACCTCAAGACGAAGCCAGCCAGCATACTCGCCAGGATCGAAATGGTCGCTGTCTGAGAGGAGATAGACGGTCCCTGCGGAACCGGCGGCGAGCAGGAGCGTGTCGGGTGTGGCGCGAAGAACCATCGGGTCAGATTGCAGGGATGCCGCAAGCCCACTTCTGAGAAATATCTCCGGAGCCATGCCGACCAGCAGAGAATCCGAGTCCAAGTTGGTCAGCACGAGCTTGCCGACTGTGTCGCTGCCGGAGCCGACGGTGAGGTCTATCTCATTGTCAGACAGCGAAATATTCCAATGCGGTGAGATGGTTATGAGAGGGGCGGCGACGAACGCGCTCGTTTCGGCGGCGCATTGGGACGCGACGCGGTATCTGCGGGTCTGCCCGACCACACCGGCAGAGTCCACGAATCGAAGTCCCTCGGCAAAGGCGCGGCTCACGGTGTCTGATCGGGGGGACTCAGGGCCGGCCGTGGTTTCGGTGATGAGGACGAACCCGTCACCATCAGCCGCACCAGGTGGCTGGGATCTGAGGATGACGAGGTCAATGAGCAGGCCACCTCCAGACCAGGATTGCCAAGCATCCTGTCCACCGTCGGAGTAGCCGATCAGTGTTGTCAGCGCCGGCGCCGAATTGTCCCGGCCCAACCTAACGATGGTCTCTGACCCCGGAGGCCACAAGCCAACCAGCCAGAGCGAATCACCAGACGGTTCGGGGATGAGCCAGCCGACCTTGCCGTAGCCCATTGGGCCGACGCGACTCCACGGCGGGTCGGCGAGATCCCAAATCGCCTCCGGGGCGACGATCTGCCCCGGCACACCGGCGGAATCCCTGTGGATTGACCAAACAAAGGCGGCAAAGGCGCTCCACTGCTCCCCTGAAACCGTATCATCAGCAAGGAAATAGGCCCCGATGGCGGACACCATGGCTCCGCCCAGGCCTGCCGGTAGCCGGAAGGCGACTCGCGGGGACTGGGCTTGATCACTCACATAGAAACCTTTCGAAAAGCCCCCTTGGTGGGCGGCCAGGGTCTCGGCAAAGAAGTTCTGGTGGAGCCAGGTTAAGGCGATGGAGCCGTCACTGGCAGGTCGCGCATGTGGCTCAAGGGGCGGTGGGCAGAGACAGAGGCCGGGCGATGCGAGAAACCCGGCAATTGCCCCAGCCACCAGAACTCCCCTGACGGCCGAATGGGGCAACCGCCTGCGCACCGACGGTGGTACTGATCCGACAGGAGGACAGGCATTCCTGCCTGTCCAGGGCAGACAGGAATGTCCGCCCCACCAAGACCTCGAACCCGACGACTTTGCCGGGTCGGTGGGCGTTGTCTGAGCCATGGACAGACCTCCTTCGCCGACCCCAGAGCAAGCCGCCCGGAACCGGCTCCCCCCCTCTTGAACGACCAGCAAGAGGATGGCGAAGATTGTCGTCGGTTTCAATCAAAAAAAGTGAG
>JAZDLZ010001069.1:0-3230 GCA_043801535.1 Pseudomonadota bacterium | reverse complement strand
TCGGCGGCGAGACTGTTCAAATTATTTTGCGACGGCGACATAGTACAGCACCCGTGGGTTCGGGATCATTTCTTGCCCATTGCGCATGCCGGCTGGGCGGCTTCTAGGAGCGAATGTTCCCAATCGCCATCTTGGCGGTCTCGTGCTTGGCCTTGAGGACATTGGAGACGGTCGTGAACTGCCGATTCTCCTGCTGCACCCGCTCCTGGAGAGCAAGATACTCGGCGTTGAACGACTGGGCCTGCTCCTGCAGTGCGCGCACGCCGTCGAGAGTCGATTGTTCCTTGGTTGGGGTGTCAAGCGGAGAGGCAGGCAGTGCAGCACTCGAGGAATCAAGCGAGCTTCCGACCTGGCGCACTGCCGCTGCCAGGACAGGACCGCCCAGCGCTGTTGCGCCAGCCTCGATTCCTCTCAACATCGCTCCGGTGCCATGGCGCACAAACACACTGAATGCACTTCCCGTGGTCGGAGGCGATTGGGCTGTTCGTCCCCTGGTTTCGGCGACCTCGATCGTGGACGCAGACGCAACAGGGGCGGACGTGGTGATGATCGGGTTCATTGACGAGTAGCTCATGGTCTTCCTCCGTAGTGGCTCCTCATGGCCAGGTGTCCGTCGCGTCGGTTCGATTGGCGGCCACGACTCTGTCTTCGCCGACTGCTGATGGCCCTGAGAAGAATGCTCTGCTTCCCGATTGCGGACACCGAGTTTTTGGGTTGCTGTACTAGGTATCGGCAGTGGGCGGCAAAGGTTGCGTCGAAACTCGACTTTCTCTTGCCGATTTGGGGAGGGAGGGAGGCACTGATCCCTGTGCCGCGGCGTGAGATGTAGGGTAAAGTTGCGGCACATATGGCGGAGCCGTTCATCCAGATCGAAGATGTCCACAAATCCTATGGACGCGGGAGCGCTCGGCAAGAAATCCTCAAGGGGATATCACTGACGGTTGCTGCCGGCGAGATGCTCGCCCTGATTGGGCAGTCAGGATCTGGCAAGACCACTCTGTTGAATCTGATTGGCGGGCTCGACCGCCCAGATTCGGGCAGCATTGCGGTGGCAGGGATCTCCTATGAAGAGCTTGGCGAGCAGGCGCTGGCCCATTTGCGGAACGAGCGGATCGGCTTTATTTTTCAGGCCTTCCACCTGCTCGAGCATCTGACCTTGGTGGAAAACGTGGCCCTTCCTGGTTTCTTCTCGGCCAAAACTGTCGGGAGCAGAGGGAATGGGCACGCCCACGCCTCGGAGGCGCTCGCTCGCGTTGGCCTCGAGAGGATGGCCTATTGTCGGCCTGGAGTGCTGTCGGGCGGTCAGAAGCAGCGAGTGGCCATTGCACGAGCTCTCTTCAACAAGCCGTCTCTCCTGCTTTGCGACGAGCCGACCGGTAATCTCGATAGCGGAACTGGCAAGGAGGTGATTGCCTTCTTCCAGGAGCTCAATCGTCTGGAAGGAACAACACTGGTACTGGTCACTCACGAGGATCGCGTGGCAAGAGCTGCTAGCCGAGTGGTGCGCATCGTCGACGGACGCATCGAGGATCATGCAACGGGGTCAGCGGAGTTGGCGGTGCCGTGATGCGAGCCGTTCCTCTATTCCGCATGCTTCGCCAGAATTTGCACCGCAACGTGCGTCATTTCGCCCTCTCTGGGCTTGGCATTGCGGTTGGCGTTGCTTCGTACGTGTTCTTTCTTGGTTTGGCCGGTGGCATGCGCAGCGTTGTCCTGGGCGAGATCTTTCCGATCGACCGCGTCGAGGCCATTTCTCCCAAGGCGACCCTGACCGGCGCAGTCGCGGTTCTGGACGAAGAGTTGGTCGAAAAGATAAGGGCTCGGCCAGAGGTCTCTCGGGTTTCCCCCAAGCTAAAGATGGCTTTCCCTTCCCGAGGGTGGGGCTCATTGCTCGGGGCCGAGGTCCGCTTCGAGGTCGGTGGTTTTTGTGACGGAATCGACCCAGTGCTGGTCGAGGACGAAGCCGCCGCCACTCTCTTCAAGGACTGGGAAGAGGCGGAGGCTGGACATCTCAAGGACTGCCGGCCGCGACCGCCTATCGTCGAGTGTCCCGCCGAGCACTACTGTGGCTGGGATTGGAAGTGCCACCGTCCAGTGCCGGTGCTAGTGTCGCGAACTCTGCTCGAGATCTACAACGGCTCGTTCGCTCCCGCCCACGGCATGCCGCAGATGGGATTGGCACAGCAGGCGTGGCTCGAGAGCAAACTGCGGTCCATTTGGTTTGTGATCGCCCTGGGTGAGTCATTCATCCAGGGAACCACCGAACGACTCAAGGCTGCGCCAGAGCAGGTCAAAGCCCATGTGGTAGGCATAAGTCGTCAGGCAATGCCGATTGGAATGACAGTGCCAATCGGTTACGTCCGTCGATGGAACAGGACGTACCTTGGCGAGGCGGCCGCGCAGAGCTACTCCTCGATCGTCATCAATGCCAACAGCAAGGACCAAGTGGCTTCGCTAGTCTCTTGGCTGCGGCAAGAAGGCTACGACATCGAGGAATCCAATGCCGAGCGCTTTGCGCTGGTAATCAAGATCGTCACCCTGCTTTTCTTGCTGGTTTCCGTCGTCATTGCCGGGCTATCGGCAGTAAACATCGGTCACACGTTCCTGATGCTCATCGCCGAGCGAAAGAAGGAGATTGGCATCATGCGGGCAGTGGGGGCATCCAGGAGGGACGTTGCGTTGTTGATAGTAGGGGAGGCTTCGGTGATCGGATTTGCAGCCGGCTTGGTCGGGTCGTCTGCTGGCGTTGCCCTTGCCTCGCTAGTCGATTGGACGTCTGCGCGCTTTGTGCCCGACTTCCCGTTCAAACCCGAAACCTATTTCGTGTTTACGCCGAGCCTACTAGCCTCGGCGTTGGCGTTCGCCATGGTTTTCTGCTTGCTCGGAGCTTTGTTGCCAGCGAGGAAGGCCACCAAAATGGAGCCTGCCCAGGCACTGACCAGCTAGAGCACCGAACGGTTTGCCTCCCGTCGACAGGCAGAAAGCCGGGAAGCACATCGCCGATCGCGTCCGCAAAAGTTGCCCAGGATCGAAGGTCTCAATAGAGTCGAATCATGCAAGGTTTGCTTGGCCGCGGCGAGTTCGTGCGAATCGCCTATCATCTTGGGCGCAACGCCGCGAGCGGAGTGCTGGAGATTTGCGAGACGACCGGGAAGTGGCATCGCTTGCTCCTGAGACGGGGTTTTGTCGTTGCTGACCTGAACGACGAGGCGAGCTGCGAAGTTGCGGCC
>JAZDLZ010001049.1:0-5647 GCA_043801535.1 Pseudomonadota bacterium | reverse complement strand
CCCGCGTCCGAACGAAAGCGGCGGCAAGAGCGAGATGCTGATAGGCGTCAGCGATTCGTCCGCTGCCGCCGTGCTGGTGACCGCCGGCTCACCTGCCTCTCCCCGGGCAACCGTAGGCTCGATTGGCGTCGATCGCAGCAGGGTAGCTTCCAGCCGCACCGAACGTCCTTCGACAAGACGAAGCCTGGTCGCCGATACTCGCCCCTGGTTTTCGAGGGTAATCTCGTACTCCCCGGGATCGAGACCGAGCTCGATGACCCGATCGCCGCTCTTGCGCAGCTCGGCCACCAGCCGGCCAGCAGCATCGCGAACAAACAGTCGTCCCTGCACGTCCTCGGCCAGCACGAGCGAGGCAGCAGTTCCGCGCAAGTCGGTGAGCACCAGATCGCCGGCACCGGCAAGCTGCATGTCATAGGCCGCGTGTTGAGCACCGCTGGCGGTGCGCTCGGTACGCGCCAGAGTTTCCTGGAAGGCAAATTGGTACGCTTCGTTGAGAGTCACCCGCCGGTCCCTGCTCACGTCAGCCGCTCCGCGCAGCCCGGAGAGCAGAAAGTGAGTGAAGAACGAACCGCCAATGCGATCCGATTCCTGCGACGCCTCGTCGGCAGAGCTGGAAGTGAGGATGGCGGTGCCGGCGATGTCGGCCGACGAGTCGAGCAGGAAGGGCGGCCGGCGCACCCCGCCCTTGCGCCGCACCAGCGCTCCCGAGGCACAGGAATCGACGATGGCAACCCGCACCTCGGCAGGCACGGCAGCAAGCTTGGTTCGCAGAGTGGCGTACTCGAAACGAGCTCCACCGAGGAGAAGCCCTTCCTCGTCGGAATGGCCGGAATAGTAGAACACGACCTCCCGCCGTGCCCCCGCGCTGCTGCCAGCCATGCGGGCGGCAAGCACTTCGAAGCTACGCTCGAGCGCGGACCGATCAGGCTCGACGAGAAGAGCAACGTCCTCGGTCGCAACGCCGCCAAGATCCCGGAGCACGCGCGCGACCCGGGAAGCGTCGGTCGTGGCATAGCGTAGGAGCACTCGGTCGCGACCGCCGTTGTTGGAGCCGACCACCAGTGCGAACCGTCGCAGCGTGGTCGTTGGCTTGGCGCTCGCAGACCGGCCAGCAACGAGGGCGGCGAGCAGCGTCGCAGAGACGACGCACCACAGCGCTGCTCTGGCGCCTGACCTGACAGCCGCACCTTCCCTGACGATCGCGCGAATGCTCGACGTTGCTCCTTTCCCAGTGGTCGTGCCTTTGGCATTCGCACCGGATCTCGCAACCACGGCAAGCTCTGGCTCGTGAATCATGGCCGCACCTTTCGTACTATGAAAGAGGTCTGTTCGAGGCGGTCGGGCAGCTCCAGTCGCCGTTCGTCGGCCGTAGCTGGGTCGATAGCAAGCGTCTGGGCTGCAACCAGCACAGTCTCGACCGACAACGGAGTCGTGGAAGTCACCAAGACGAACCGCTCGTAGTCAGGAGCATCGTCCAACTCGAAAGCATGTGAGAGCATCGCGGGACCGCCCTGGGCGAGAACGGCTGCGCTGTCGCGCTTCTCGGGATGGTGGAGACTGACAACCCCGCGTCCGTCGATGGACACGATGACTCCGTACGTCCTGCCTGCAGCCAGGTAGCCGAGGCGCAGCAGGTCGTGCGGAGCAGCGCCCGCTCCTGGCGCAATAGTCTCCGAGCCAGTGGCAGTCTTTCGATGAACCACCAGCCTTGGGCCGGACCCCTTTTCGCGGGTCGGTTCGGGTCGCTGGATCGACGCCGACTGGATCATGCTGTCATGCCTGGGCACGACGACCAACGTCAGGACAACCGCAATGCCTGCCACCACTGCAACACTGGCAGTCGCTGGCAAGGCCAGTCGCCACCACCCGTTCCCCCGCCCCCAATCCCACCATCGTCCCCACCGTTGGCGCCACCGTTGGCGCCACGGACGCTGCGACTGGCGCCTCGACTGACGCTGCCACTGCTGCTCCAGCCCCGGCGGCTCCCGCAAACGCCGTCCCACCTCCGCCGCGACCTCGGAAGGAGGGTGTGCGGCCAGGATCTCATCGTTCGACTTCGCCAGTTCCTCCAGGCGATTGTGGGTCTCACCATCGACAACCAGCCGCCGCCGAACCTCCTCCGTCTGCTCGCGCGGCAGCTCCCCGAGCAGAATCCTCTCGAGCAGCCAATCGGGAATCCGGCACTTGTCCTCACCCATCGTCATACTCCTTCGAGCTCTTTGACATGCGCCCGCAGGGTACGCAGCCGCTTGCGAACGCCCGACACCGAGAGCCCCACCTCGCGTGCCACCTCGTCGAGAGTCATGCCGTCCACGAAGTGGAGCACCGCCATCACCCTTGTGGACTCCTGTTCCCTACCCCATAGCCGGGCAAGCAACGCACGTGCCGCCGACCGCTCCTCACCGTCGTTCGCTCTGGCAATTCGTGCCAGCACCTCATCTCCGACCGGCTCCGTTGCATGCCTACCCTCATCACGCAGTCGGTTGAGACAGGCATGAGTGGCCATCCGAAACAGCAGCGCGCCCGGTGCGTCGTCGTTGAGCATCTCGACTCTACGGGCAAGATTGACGAATACGTCGTGCATGGCGTCGAGAGCCTTCTCTTCGTCGCGCAGCAATCGCCGGCACCGCCGCAGCACCATCGGCCCATAGCGACGATAACAACTCTCGATGTCTAGCAGCGGCAATCGCTCACCCGTTGCTACTTAACACCAAACCAGCCCCTTTGCGTCACCGTCACTTCTGGCCGCAGCTCAACAGTCACGATTGATCCTAGCGCCAATGCCAGTCACTTAAAAGTGACTGGTATTGAGTCTAACGCCGGCGTGATCGCGACCGCGGCCGCGATCGCGTCGCCTCCTGTGCCGCCGCCTGGGTTGGCTGGGTGCGGACAGTGGATCCACCCGACAACAAGACGAAATCGATGCGACGGCGGGCAACCGAGACGTTCTGCACTCGCACCTTCACCTGATCGCCAGGAGAGAAGGAGCGTCCTGTCTTGCGGCCAACCAGGCGCAAGCCGCGATCGTCCAGGCGGAATTGGTCTGGTCCGAGCTGCTCGACCCGTACCAAGCCCTCGACGAACGGCTCTGCGCACTCGACGAACACGCCAAAGTTGGTCACTGCCGAAACAACGCCTTCCAGCTCGTCGCCGATCCTGTCTCTCATGAGGTAGGCACGATACATGTCGACGACTTCGCGCTCGGCGCTGGTGGCTCGCCGCTCGGCGGCCGACGCCTGGGCCGCGATCTCGACGATCGCCTCGCGCTCGGGAACTCTGGTCTGCGACGCGCCGCCCGAAGGCTGCCCCTCCTGATGGAGGTAGTGCTTCAGCATGCGATGGAGAATCAGATCCGGATAGCGTCTGATCGGAGAGGTGAAATGAACGTATTCACCCATGGCAAGACCGAAGTGCCCGACGTTTTCCGCGCTGTAGGCAGCCTGTTTGAGCGAGCGCAGGAGCTGGAAGCTCATTGCCCGCTCAAAGGGCTTGCCTGCCAGTTGCTCTAGCACCTGCCGCACTGCGATCGGGCTGGTCGCTTCTTCGGGGACAAGGTGAATACCGAGCCCGGCACCCAGATCGGCGAATTCCCGGAGACGGGCCTCGTCTGGTGCGTCGTGCACTCGCCAGATGCAGTCATACCCCCGGTTGCCGAAGAAGCGGGCAACCACCGAGTTCGCCGCCAGCATGAATTCCTCGATGAGCTGGTAGGCAAGCTTGATCTCGGCGGTCGGCTGCGACCGCACGATTCCTCGTACCAGCCGCGGGTTGTCCTCGTCGAGGAGCACTGACACTTCCGGAATCTCCAGATCCAGCGCTCCTCGTGCCTGGCGATCACGCCGCATCTTCCTCGCCAGCTCGTTCATCTGGCGCAGGGCATCGGCGAATTGACGATAACGAGCGCGCGGTCCGCGAAAATCACCGGAGAGCGCGGCTGCCACGCCCGGATAGTCGAGACGGGCTCTGGACCGAATCACCGCGGCCGCGAGCGAGCTGTCGCGGAGCTTGCCAGCTTCGTCCAGGTCGATCCTCGCTACCAAGGCACAACGATCGACCTCTGGATTGAGCGAGCAAACGCCTGACGAAAGCTCGACCGGCAGCATCGGTATGGCGCGATCGGGCAGATAGACCGAGAAGCCACGAATCCGGGCTTCGGAATCGAGCACACTATCCGGCTGCACGTAGTGGGACACGTCGGCCACCGCAACCCATAGACGGTACCCGGCCGATCGCTTCTCGAGACACACCGCGTCATCGAAGTCGCGCGCCCGCAACGGATCGATGGTAAGGAACGGACGGTCTCGCAGATCGACCCTGTCGACGAGATCGGCGCCAGCCACTTCCTGTGGTACTCGCCTGGCTGCCGTCAGTACCTCCTCGGGAAACTCGTCGGGGATATCGGCGCAGGAGATGATCTTGGCAATCTCGGTAGGGGGATCCTCGGGCAAGCCGAGGACGCGCACGACTCTGGCGCCGATTTCCTTCTGGCCCGGCGCCGGATAGCGCACGATCTCCGCGAGAACGGCGTCTCCCGCCGACGCTCCAGCAAGCTCCTCCTCGATCGCAACTTGGCCAATGGCGGCAACGCGAGGATCGTCCGGGACAAGGTAGAGCCGATGGCCAGCCACCTTGATCGTCCCCGTGAGCTTGGCTCGCCCTCGCTCGAGCACTTCGTCGACCTTGCCCTCCAATCCCTTGGTACCAGGCCACGCCACCACGCTGACTCGGTCACCGTCGAGCGCCGCGCCCCGCAGGCGCGCTGGAACGAACACGTCGCCTTCACCGTCCTCTCGTTCGACGAAACCGTAGCCGGCCGGGTGAACTCGGATGGAGCCAGTTACTCGCTGGGCTTCTCGGCCGCGGTGCCGGGGCGCTCCAACCTCGACCGCAACGGGTTCCGCGTCGTCGAGATCGCCGCCGTCGCCATCACCGTCGCCGGCGCTGCCGTTGCCATCGCAAGCGTGAGCGTGAGCGTGAGCATCAACGCCGGCGCCGACGCCGGCGATGCCTGCGACACCGGCAGTGGCGTCGATTCGCGTCGCGTCCCCCACCGAAATCAGTCGATATCGAGATCCTGGTGCCCGCTGAACGTGGCCAGCCTCGACGAGCCTGGCTAGCAGTCGCCGCAGTCGGTATCGCTCTTTGGTATCGAGCTCGAGCACGTCGGCAAGCTCGTTGAGCTTCCATCCCCGTTCGGGTGCGCGACGCAATGTCTCGAGGACTCTCTCTCTCGTCATAGTCATAGTTTTCGTTGCTACCTCTTTCTCAGTCATTCAGTTGTTTCCCTCGGCGGAGCCGAGCAGGACTGATTCCACGCCAGCGACAGATTCAACGAAGAGCGTGCAGCCTGCTGTCGTCCCCGCCCACATAGATTGTTCCGTCGGCGACAATGGCTACTGCCGCGTCGACATCAGCATCGAAAGTGACGAACCAGCGCAGGCGGCCGTCTGGCTCGACAGCATACAAGTGGTCGTCCTGCGATCCGAAGAGGATCGCTCCGTCGGCAGCGACCACCGGAGAGCCATGAACCTTACCCACCGAGCTGAATCGCCATTGCACCAATCCGGCCGGGCTCACCGCATAGAGCGAGTTGTCGTACGAGCCAAAGTAGATCGTTCCATCAGGACCGATGACCGGCGACGAACGC
>JAZDLZ010001026.1:0-2176 GCA_043801535.1 Pseudomonadota bacterium | reverse complement strand
GCAGGCGAATGCTGCCCGGGCATTCTCGCCGGTGCCGGCGTACTGACGGAAAGGAAAGCCAGATGTGGCGAACGCAGTCGAATAGGCGCGAGAGCGGCAAGAGGCGGGGGATGATCCATGGGCATTGAGCAAGCCATCGCCCGCCCACCCCGCTGCGTCCTGGTGAACGTGGCCACCGGCGAATCGGTCGAGTGCCTGTTCAACCCGACCCAGCTCTCGGAGAAGCTGCAGGTGAATTGGAACCGCCTCGCAGTTCCCGGGCTCTCACACCAGGTGCTGCAATTCCAGGGGACTGGCAACCGGCAGCTCACCGGGGTCGAGTTCTACCTGGACAAGGTCTTTGCTGCCGAGCAACCCGGCGATCCGGACATCATGGAGCTCCGGCGTTTCCTGCGCAGCCTCACCGTTCCGCCAGGAGGCACCGAAGGCGTGATTGCCAGCGCGCCGCCGCGAGCTCTCTTCGTCTGGCCCGGCGTGCTCTCGGTCGAAACAGTGCTCACCGAGGTCGAATTCCAGTACCGCCAGTTCGGCGTCGATGGCAGGGTGCTCGTCTACGCGGCCACCTGCAGCTTCGAGGAGATTCTCGACATGCGCATCAGCAGCGAAGAGCTCCGGGAGGAGGTGTGATCGTGCCGCCCCGTGCTGGCTCGCGGTACTTGTTCTGCTCCGGCGTCCGCGACGATGCGGGCGTGCTCTATCTCACCGAGCGCGAGCCCTATCGCTTTCACGAGCACCGGGATAACCGGATTCACACCGTCGTGCAGGGCGATACCCTCTGGAGCCTGGCCGGACGCTACTTCGCCCCGCTGCCACGGGCCTGCGGCTACTGGTGGGCGATTGCCGACTTCCAACCCGACCCGATTGTGGATCCGACACTTGAGCTCGAACCCGGACGTAAGCTCTTCATCCCGTCGCTGCGCGTGCTCACCGACGTCATCCTCGGTGAAGCCCGGCGCCGCGAGGCGACCGAGGTCGCCGCAGAAGGAGGTGCTGGCGCATGAATCCCATCCTCGACCGCAGCGCACCCGGGGTGCGCATCACCGTGCTGCCGAGCGAGAAGGCCACGACCGGCGAGCCACTGGACCTCGCCGGCCGCATCATCGGTATCACCTACGAGGACTGCGAGCGCAAAGCCGACCGAGTCACGCTCCAGCTCGACAACTTCGACCTGTCACTGTTCGAGCGCGAGGAGCTCAGCGGTGGCGCGCTGCTCGAGGTGTCGTGGGGATATCCGGGCAACATGGCGCCGCCACGTCGGGTCGTGGTCAAGAAGCTCAAGGGATTCACCACCCTCGAGGTGGAAGGCCATTCCCTTGCCGTGCTCATGAACCGCGAGGTGAAGACTCGGCAGTGGGAGAACAAGACCCGGGCCGAGGTCGTCCGCGCGATTGCCAGGGAGCACGGCTACGAGGGGCGGTTCGTCGACGTCCAGGACACCGAAGAGACGTTTGATGTCATCAACCAGACCGCCGAGACGGACGCTCGCTTCCTGCGCCGCCTTGCCTCCCGTGACGAGCTCGAATTCTACGTGGACGACGGCGGACTGCACTTCCACGAGCGGCGGCAGAGCGCCGCGCCCACCCACGTCTTCACCTGGTTCTCGGATCCCGGCCGCGGCGACATCATCTCGATCTCGGTCGAATCCGACCTCTGCAGACGGGCTGGCAAGGTCACCGTGAAGGGACGCGACCCCTTGACGAGAACCACCATCGAAACGTCGGCATCGTCGGAGACCGTGGAGCGGGCAACTCTCGGGGAGACGCTCGAGGTAGTGAACCGGGAGACGGGGAGGACCTCGTTGCAGGTGCGCAATGCCACCGCCAGCGTTCATCCGACGCCGGCAGCGACCGCAAAGCAGGCCAGCCGTGAGTCAGCGGCGCGATTCCGTGCCGCTGAGCGCTCGACCGTGAAGCTGTCCATGCAGGTCGTCGGCGATCCAACGCTGCGGGCCAAGACCATCGTCGAGGTGAGAGGCATCACTCCGTTCTTGTCGGGCAAGTACTACGTGAGCGAGGTGAAGCACGCGGTCTCGGGTTCCGGCTACACCTGCGAGCTCAAGCTCACCCGAGATGGTACTGGCCGCCTTGCCAGCAGACTGGCGCGCGAACAGGGTGGCGAGCGCAACCGCAGCAGGCCTCGAGGAACCGGAGAGGTGCTCGAAGTCGAGGCGATCAAC
>JAZDLZ010001014.1:0-17517 GCA_043801535.1 Pseudomonadota bacterium | reverse complement strand
CCGAGGGAGCGCAGGCCGTTCTCGGTCTTTGGTCCTCTGCTCCTAGTTCCTTGTTCAATTCGGCCATTCATTGGAGTGCCATGTCACCGTCGCGCCGCCGATTGCTGCGGCGAGAATAGCACCTCGAACGAGGAACGGAACAAGGAACTAGGGACTAGGCACAGAGGGCCGGGAACAGCACGACCAACGGTTTTGTTTCACACCCCGGCCCGAGTGGACCGTATTGCCGAACGAGTTGGCCCTTCGGCGGGCACTTGACCCAACGCTGGTTACGCTCTCGAATGGTTCGCAATCGCTGTAAACCAAGACACCGGCCAGGTATGGTGAATGTGACACGATGAAAGCCAGGGCGTTCCATCCAGTAACGGCACTGCTCTCGCTCTACTGCGCGGTCTGGATCGCGTTCGTCCCACTCATCCCTCGACTGCACCAGGTTTTCTCGAATCACAGCCACGTCTTCTGTACCAAGCATTTCCGGATGGAGGATGCCGGCCCCCGGCAGAGCGGCCATGCAGTCTCCACGTTGGCTTCGGGCGCCGGCGTGCAAGTGGAACCGACCAAGGGCGATGGCGCTGGCGCTGGCGCCGACATCGACGAGCGTCCAGCGTGTGCCTGCTCGAACCTCGTAGCTCAGGTCACTCAGTCATCGCCGCCGCCACAGGCTGCCCCAGTGCCGGCCGAAGAGCCGGAGCTCAAGCTGGTGGCCGACGTGGTCATTCCAGCGTTGGCTATCTACCGTCTCGCCCCGAAGCACTCGCCCCCTCTCGCAGCCTAGAGCACCGATCGGTGCTCTAGCGGCGACGTAGATTAGCCAGTCAATCCAGCCAGCCAGCCAGCCTTTGACCCGGCAGGTTTCGTCGGTTCGTCGGTTCGTCGGTTCGTCGCGAGGAGCGCTGGCGGCTCGTTGGGCTACGGGAGCCATGGTGCCCCGTTGGCATGGTTCACAGGCGTTCTTGGCAGCCACAAGAAGGAGCAGGTAGATGCTGAGTGGTCACCGAACCCGCAAGTCATTATTGGTCGCGGTGCTTGCCGTCGTCATTCTCGTGATTTCGCCGAAGATCACCTCCGGCGACGAGCGCGGCCTCACTCTCGAACAGGCCATTCGACAAAGCCTGGCGACCCCCAGGGTGCTTGCCGCGCGTGAGGCCGTCACCCAGGCTCGCGCCGACGTGGATACAGCTTCGCTGCTTCCCAATCCAAGCCTCGCCGTCGAGGCGGGCATGCTGCCGCTCAGCCGGACCTACACGGTCGACGAACCGGGCGGCCCTCCAGAGCTTTCGGGGGGGATCAGTTTCCCCCTCGACTGGTTGCTGTTCGGCAAACGGTCGGCTGCCGTGAGCTCGGCGGAGTCCGCGGTGAGCGTCGCGGAGGCAGAGTACGCCGACATCGTTCGACAGCGCATCGCGGAGACCACCGAGGCCTTCTACGACGTCCTCGAGGCAGGAGCGCTCTTGGAAGCAGCGAGGCAGGCGGTCGCGGATCTCGAGCAAGCAGAGGCTGCGATCGGGAAGGCGGTGGCCAATGGCGGACGGCCCCAGATGGAGCTCAGCCGCGTTCGCCTGGAGTTTCAGAGCGCGAAGCGTGAAGAGCGGTCCACCAGAGCAGCGCTCATCTCTGCCAAGGCCAAGTTGCGGGCGCTGGTGGGGCTCGCGACCGCAACAACTGCACCTCTACGAATCGAGGGGACTCTCGAGGGAACGCTTGCTGCAGCACCTCTCAGCGTCGAGGCAGCGTTCACCACCGCGTCGGAGAGCCGCCCCGACATCGTCGCGCTGCGCAAGAAGGTGGCCAAGGCGCGCGGTGACGAGGTCGTCGAAGGTCGCAATGCATGGCCGGAGACGTCTCTGGGCTTCGGGGTGGCTCACCAATTTCAGGAGTCCGTCGGAGCGCCTGACGCCACCGCGTGGGGCCTCTCCCTCGAGATTGCGCTGCCGTTCTTCGACCGCAATCAAGGCGGCCGCGCCAAGGCCGCCGCGGCGACCGTCCAAGCCAATCACGAATTGACGGCCGCGCTCGCGGATCTTCGCGCCGACGTCGAGCAGGCCGTGCAGGTGCTCGGCACAGCCTACGAAAACGCGATCGAGATGACCCAGACCGATTTGGACTTGGCATCACAGGTTCGCGACAGCTTCAGAAAGTCCTACGAGGCTGGTGGGCGGCCGTTGCTCGAGATGCTCGACGCCCAGCGAAGCTATCGCGAAACCTACCGTGCCTATGTCTCTACCCGCGCCGAGTATTGGCGGGCTCTGGCCCGATACGAGGCTGCGATCGGAAGGAAGGTGTCCCCATGACAGACGTTGTGTCAGACGTGAGCTCTACTCAACACCCGACCCATTCCCACCCGGACTGCGAAGCAGGCAACCTGCCGGCTCGACGCTGGGTCCGTGCCCAATCCTGGATCTACCTCGCGGTCACGCTCGGTGTCCTCGCCTTCCTCCTGTGGCCGAGCAGCAAGCGGAGCACCGAGCCCGCGCAGTCCGCGTCCGTGCACGACGCCCCACCCGTCCGGCTCGCGAAGCCCGGACACATCCAGATCGAAGCGAGCTCGCCTCTCCACAACAAGCTCGAGGTGACCAGCGTCAAGCCCGAGCAAGTTACGGCCCCGGTCCTGACGGTGACTGGCACCGTGATGGCGAGCCTGCGGCCGGGCAACGGGGGAGGGAAGGACTGGCAGTTCAATTCCCCGGAGCTGTTGACCACCTACACGGATTGGCAGAAGGCTGTCGCGGACATTGCTTTTACGAAGAGTCAGCTCGACTCCATCAGGCAACTCGCCGACAACCGTGTCGCGGCCCAGAAAGAGGTGGTGGAACGTCTCGAGAAGCTGGTCGAGGCCGGCACCGAGACCGAGAGAGACCTCGCGACCGCGCGGACCGAGCTGCTGCAGGCTCAGATCGAAGGACGCAAGGACCTCCACGAAGCCGAAACGGCGTGGAGAGTTGCCCAGCGAACCGAAGCCGCCCTGAGCCGCCAACTGCAGCAGGCGGGCGTCGAGCCGGACGTCCTGCGCGTCACCTCGGCCGAGATCTAGATCGACATCGTCGTGGCCGACGTCCCAGAGGCCATGCTGGCGCGAGTGAAGATGGGGCAGGGCTGCGAAGCACGCTTCATGGGCGTCGGCGACAAGGTGTTCGCCGGCACCGTCCGTTCCATTTCGCCGGTGTTGTCCAAGGAGCGCCGCTCGCTGCGCGTCCTCTTCACGATCGGCGATCCGGGGGACCTGCTCCGCCCCGGAATGTTCGCGGACATCGGCCTGGGCACGGACGCACGCCAAGCGCTCCTGGTGCCGGTCGCGGGAGTGGTCCACGTCGGTCGCTCCGACTTCGTGCTCGTGCGCGCCGATCAGACGACTTGGCGCGTAACCCCGGTGCAGGTCGGAGAGCTCCGCGACACCATGGTCGAGGTTCTCAGCGGCCTGGAGCCTGGCGTCGAGGTCATGGGCAAAGGCGCGATTCTCTTGAAGCCCTTCATCGTCGAGGCGGCGCAGCGGTCGGCCTCCGACAGCCACAACCATGGCCATAGCCGCAACCACAACCACAAAAAGGGTGGCTGATGATTGCGCAGCTCATCGAAAAGGCCATCCGACATCGCTGGCTAATCCTGATCGCTACGCTGGGCGTGTCGGCGTCGGGGATCTTCGCCTTCATGCGTCTCCCCATCGACGCCTACCCCGACATCGCGGCGCAGACGGTCTGGGTCGTCACCACCTACCCCGGTCGCGCCCCCGAGGAGATCGAGCGGCGCGTGACGATCCCGATCGAGATCGCCATGCGCAACGTGCCCAAAGTCGAGACGGTGCGGTCGCAGACGATCTTCGGCCTGTCGTTGGTGCAGATGATCTTCGAGGAGGGGACGGAAACCTACTGGGCGCGGCAACGGGTCCAGGAGCGGCTCGCGGGTCTCGAGCTCCCGGAGGGGGCGAGCTCGGACCTGGCGCCGGTCACCTCGCCGTGCGGGGAGGTGCTCCGGTACGAGCTGATCTCGGATGGCACCATCGATCTGATGGAAGGCCGAACCCTGAACGAGTGGGTCGTGATCCCCAGGCTGCTGCGAGTCCCGGGTGTGGCCGATGTCTCGAACTTCGGCGGGTTGGCGAAGCAGTACGCGGTGACCTTCCAGCCCGCCCAACTGGAACGCTTCGGTTTGACCCTCGACGATCTCGTCAGCGCGATTCAGGCGAACAACGCCGCCGCTGGAGGAAGCGTGCTGTCGCGAGGCAGCATGTCCCTCGTGATCCGAAGCGCGGGTCTCCTGGAGACCGCCTTGCAGATCGAGAACATCTTCGTAAAGTCCGTTGGCGGTACGCCCGTGTACATGAAGGACGTGGCCGCCGTCGGGCCCGTCGCGATGGCGCGTTCGGGTATCTACAGCAAGGACCGCACGGATGAGTCGATCGAGGGCATCGTCCTGCTGCGCCGAGGCGAAAACCCGTCGCAGGTCCTGGTCGGGGTCAAGGAGGCGATCAGCGAGCTGAACGCATCGGAGCTGCCCAGAGGAGCACAGATCGTCCCGTTCTACGACCGCCAGCACCTCGTCGACAGCACGCTGCACACCGTTGCACACAGCGTCTCCCTTGGCATCACGCTGGTCGTGCTGGTGCTGCTTCTGTTCCTGGGACGCCCCTCGATGGCGGCGCTGATCGCAATCACCATCCCGTTCTCGCTGCTGTGCGCCCTGGTGCTGATGTACCTCACCGACATCCCCATCGGTCTTCTGTCCGTGGGTGCCATCGACTTCGGGATAATCGTCGACGGGGCGGTGATTGTCGGAGAGAACATCGCGCGCCGGCTGAGCGAGGCGACTCGCGACGCACGCGCGCGCGGAGCGAGTCGACCGGATGTGCTGCGAGTAGTCCTGGCGGCGGCACGGGAGGTCGAGCGTCCCGTCTTCTTTTCGATGCTGATGGTGATCGCGGCCTACCTTCCACTGCTTGCCCTCACCAGCATCGAGGGGCTGCTCTTCCGTCCCATGGCGCTGACCATGGTCTACGCGCTTTGCGGCGCGCTGCTCTTCGCGCTGTTCGTCGTGCCCGTCCTGGCGACGGTCATGTTCAGACGCGGCTACGAGGAGAGCGACGGCCGCCTCGCCATGCGTTTCAGGGCAAGCTATGCGGCCGCGCTGCGCCTCCTGTTGGCGCACCGGTGGCTCGTGGTGGCGGTGGTGTGCGGCATTCTCGCGGTGGTCGGCGTCCGCGTCGTCCCGAACCTGGGAGTCGAGTTCCTGCCGTACCTCGACGAGGGACCGGTGTGGGTCAAGGCGAGCTTCCCCGAGGGAACGTCTCTGGAGCAGACGGCGGAGCTCGGCAAGCGGATCCGTGAGGTGACCCTCGAGATTCCCGACGTGAAGTTCATCTCCGCACAGGTTGGCCGCACCGAGGCTTGGACGGAGCCGTTTCCCCCGAGCCGAATCGAAATGATGGTCGGGCTCAAGCCACGCCACGAATGGACACAGTTCGCCACCAAGGAGGACCTGGTGGATGCGCTCGGCAAGAGGCTGCGCGACGAGTTTCCCACCACGCGCTTCGTCTTCACGCAGCCGATCATCGACATGGTCACGCAGGACACCAACGGGACCTCCGCGAATCTCGGCGTGCAGTTCTCCGGGCCGGACTCGGATGTGCTCCTTTCCCTGGGCCGGCGCGCGCTCGAGTTGCTACAGACGATTCCCGGCGCTCGCGACGTGAACATCGAGCAGGAGGGGCCTCAGGCGCAGCTGCAGATCATTCCGGATCGGCAGCTCTGCGCTCGCTACAACGTGCGCATCGAGGATGTGGCCGATCTCATCGATATTGCACTTGGTGGGTCACCCGTCGGGACCCTGTACGAGGGTGATCGCAGCTTCGACGTGGTGGTCAAGCTCGAGCGCGCGACCGTCGATTCACCCCAGGCGATTGGCCGGCTGCTTCTACACAACGCGGACGGCCAGCCGGTGCCGCTCGGTCAGGTGGCGAAGATCGAGATTGTCGACGGTCAGACGATCATCTCCCGAGAGAACGGACGGCGGCTGATCACCGCGCGGTGCGACATCGTGGGCCGCGACTCGGGGAGCTTCGTAAAGGAGGCGCAGCAAAAGCTCCAGGCCGAGATGATGTCGATGGTGCCGCCAGGCTACCGCGTCGAGTGGATGGGTATGTTCGAGAACCTCGACCGCGCCTTCAACCACTTCCGCCTGCTGATCCCCGCTGCTGTGGTGCTCATCTTCGCGCTCCTCTGGGCCACTTTCGGCTCCCTCCGCTGCGCATCCCTCGTGCTGGCAGGAATTCCGTTGGCGTGCATCGGCGGGATCCTGGCGCTGTACGCGCGTGGCATGCCCATGAGCACCTCGACCGGAGTCGGTCTAGCCGCGCTCTTCGGCATCTCGATCATGAACGGCGTGCTGATGGTCCGAGGAATCACGGCGGCGAGAGAGGCGGGCGTCGAATTCTGGGAGGCGATCGTCCAGGGGGCGCTGCAGCGGCTGCGCGCGATTCTCATTGCCGCCATCGTTGCCATCTTCGGCCTGCTGCCCGCGTCGATGGCCACTGGACTTGGCTCCGATGTGCAGAGGCCTTTGGCGACCGTGATTGTCTGGGGGCTCTTCAGCTCGACGGTGCTGACCCTCTTTGTCGTACCCGTGCTCTATGGAGTGTTGCGTCCATCCCTGCGACAGAACGCCTGAATCTCCCCGTTGAAACCGCCCATGTCCACGCTCTGACGGAAAGTCTCGCCCAAACCAGCGCGCCTGGCCGCTTCCCTGGTTCGGTCCGGCAGAGGCGATACCCATACCATGCGACCTCCCGTGACCAATACCGACGCTACGTGGCCGACGAAGCGATCGAGCAATGGGCCGACGTCGCCTCTGTGTACTCGCCTGCCCATGGGCGGATTGGTGATTACCAGTGTCGTGCCAGGGAGCGATCGTAGAGTTGCATCGGCGACGGCGAGGCTCGCATCGAGCCGGGCAGCGGCGAGATTCTGGCGAGCAGCAGCGAGCGCTTCGGGATCGGTGTCCGATCCGTGCAAAGAACGGAAAGGTCCGGCCAGGCCGCGTTCGATCAGCTCGGTGCCACTGCCAAGGAACGGATCCCACACCACGTCGTCCTCTCGTGCTCCAGCGATCCGCGCCAGGGCGGCAGCGATGGTGGGGTGGGACGCAGCGGGAATCAACGCCTGGCGATAGGCAAACCGTGGATCGGCGAGCTTCCGTGGCCGAGCTTCGCATTCGATTCGATCTTCTCTGTCGGTCACGACTACTTCCCAGGTGCTCGCTACTGGGTCGTTGACGAGCATGGGATTCGATCTGGCAACGAGCTCCGCGCACTGCCAGACCAGCGCGCGCCGGTGACCGCCGTGTGCCCAGGCGATTCGGTAGCGAACCGGACCAGCCGACCAGGTCTTGAAGACCTGCTGGGCTCGCGGCGACGACAGCGCCGCCGCCATCGCTGGCGCAACCTCACCGCGCTCGGCAGGCAGCTCGAAGCCAAACCAGAGCATGGTACGAGCGAGAAAGAGCTGCTCGAGGGTGCCATCGAGCTGCGCACGCACGACGCCAGGACGAACGACTCGAGGCTCCGATACGGCTGTGGTCACTGCCGCCAACTCAGCCACCAGCACCTTCTCGAGACCACTGCGACAGTGCAGACACACTGGCAGGTGGTTGGGAGCGCGTGCCTCGACGACGATCCTCGATTCGGCGCTGCGATTGAGAGTGCGCCGCAGCTTCAACAGGGCGCGCTCGAGCGATTTGGCAAGATAGACGTCGGCGGTTCTTGCCGCAGCAAGGCAGCACAATGCCCGCTCTCCCCCCGCGTTGCCGAGCGATTCGACGATCCAGCGCCGAACATCCGCTCGTTCCTCTCGCTGCCAAAGGGCAAGAAGGGCCTCCTCGGATTCGACGTGGCGCGTTTTTCCGAGGGCAATCACGGCGGCACGCCTGATTGCTGGATTCTCGTCGGCAAGACAGGTGGCAAGGACAGCGAGGTGTCGTCGATCACCGCCACGTCCGTCGTCACAACCAGCCGCAATCCGGCCGACTACCTCGATCAAGCGTATCCGTCCCGGCGGCGATCCGGCTGGCGAAGCACCGGCGTGCAACGCCGCGGATACTGCTGCGACTGCCCCTGCGCCGAGACGGACCAGCGCACGCGCGGCAGCAGCAACTATCTCGTCGCTGCTGCCATTCCCCATGATATCGATGAGCTCGGCAGCGTCGCTCTGGCGGGGGGTGAACGATGGCAAACGAATCGCTTCTGCCAGAGAAAAGTCTGCACGACGACGGGTCGTCACGTTTTCAGAGTCCTTGGATCGATCAAGAGACTGTCGCCTCCGAGCTCCAAGCCGTTTCCCCCCGGAGGCTCACGGTGTGTTGTCGGGGGAGCTGGCGCGCAAAAGCGGGCCCGCCAGCGGCACGGCACACGCAGCGAGGGAGGGGGGGCGCCATCGCCGAGCAGGGGCCGTGCCGCCGGGGCCCTGCTCTATCTAGGATGACCGATGTCGTCATTCGATGCCAGGTGTATTTGCTTTTTTCAAAAAAAAACTTGCGCATGTTCCTAGTTCCTAGTTCCTAGTTCTCCTACTGTCCTTCCTTGTTGTTGCCGGTGACTCGCTCGTGCTCTTCGAGCAGCACGTCCACCAGCACGGCGAGGTCGAGGTCATACACGTACTTTCGACCGTTGATGAAGAGCGAAGGAGTAGCAGCCACCTTGTTGCGCAGGCCTTCGCGCTTGGTCGCCACGAGCTTTTCCCTGCTCGGCGCCGCGCTGCTGGTTTTTGCGAACGATTCCTTGTCCATACCTAACGAAGCCGCCCATTCGGGCAGCTTTTCCGGGGCGAATTGATCGAATCTTTCATAGAGGTACAAGAGGAAGGGCCAGAGCTTGTTCTGCTCGGCAGCAGCCAGCAAGGCTAGCCCACCCTCGGTCGAGCCAGGATGATCGCGCAGAGGGAACGGCCGGAAGTAGAGTCTCACCTTGCCCTGTAGCGACCCTGTCGCAACCTCTCGGAAAAGAAGGGGCAAGAGCTGCTTGCAGAAGGGGCACCTGGTACAGGCGTAGACCACCACCTGAACTGGAGCGTTAGCCGGACCAACGGCCATCGAATCCTCCAGCTCGAAAGCGAACCTGGCACCAGTAGGTATCATGCTCTGGGCGCGCTGAGAGAGCACCAGCTCGGTATCCTTGGCTGGGACACCGGCCTTGAGCAGGCGACAAATGTCGTTCGCCAAGCGGACTGCGAGCCGGCACCTATTGGGCTTAACGGCCAAGCATTCGGCCACGGTGCGGTCGCAGCAATCGTAGGAAAAGATCTGGGACAGCAGCTTCTTTGCTTCTCCCTTCTTGTCCTGCGGCAGACTATCGCACGCTGGCGTCCGCGCCCACGCCGGAGCCGAAACCAGGACGACCGCAGCAGCGACTGCTACAGCTACAGCTACTGTGACTGTGACTGTGACCAAACGGCGGGCGAAATCACCGGCGGGTCGATAGCGTGCTTCGGTTTGTGGGGATGCGAAGCTGTGGGGTGTTGATCCTTGGCTCATTGAGCAGACACCTCGGGTGGTAGTGCCTCGGCCGCGTCACCACCCCCCTTGCAAGAGGATCCGAGCACGCGGTCGAGACCGTATGGGCGACGATCCAACAACAAGACATAGATGCCGAGCACCAGCCAGGTAGCATCTCGAACGATAGTCTTCCACGATATCGGGTCTTCGGCAGCTCCGGTCGAGGCAAAGCATCCACACGACATGTCGAGGTCTTTGCCGAGCGCGAATCCGAGCGCGATCATGAACATTGCCATCATGCCGCTGACCAGGAGCGCAGCCGCGCGCACCCGCCAACCAAGAATCAGCATGAGCGCAGCAACCAGCTCGATCCAGGGGAGAATCAAGGCAAACAGGTTGACGAGGGGCAACGGCAATAGCTGGTAGGTGGCAACGTCGAGCGCGAACGACGTCGGGGCAAGTATCTTGTGGTAGCAGGCAGCAACGAACACGAATCCCAGGTAGAGTCGCACTGGCACGGCAATCGCCGAATGACCGGGCCAGAACCAAAGGCGACGAGCAAAAGAGCTCCTCCCCATCGCTGCCGGCGGCGCCGCTGCCGCCGCCGCGGTCACCGCGGCCGCTGTGGTCGACGTGGTCGCGGCTGTCGGCGCCTCCTGGGCTGCCATTTCTCGACGGCCTGTGGTCATTGAGAATCCCTTGGCACGGCAGGGGCACCCAGGGCGGGCGCACCGCCGGTCACGCTGTACACGTTTCTGATGCCTTTCAAGGATAGCTCGCTGGCCAGCTCGTGTCCCGTGTCAGGATCGTCGCCGTCGCCGTACGCCACTACCAATGTCGCACCCGAGCCGGCAATGTCGGCGATCACGCACTGTGGAGTTGGCTCGAGATAGTCGAACGGCACGTTCCTGGCGTCCGGAAAGTGCCAGGCCTCGTAGGCAGCGCTGGATCGAGCATCGACAACGAGGGTGCCTCGCTCGTGGAGGCGCGGGTCGCTGGCAGCCATCGGGGTGACTTCGCCGGAGACTACGGGACAGGGAACGAGAATCTGGTACTGCGCCTTGGCGACCAACGGAATGCTGCCGTCCCTGCGCAGGGCATTGACCGACAATCCTAGCAGCGCGGCAGCAATCACGGCGATCGAGGCGTCGCGAACCAGCGCCAGCCAGCCAGCCCGCCCCTTGCCGAGGTGGCACCAACTGGGCGCTCGTCTGGGCGCTCGTCCGGTCCCCACCAGCGTCTGGGCGCGGCGTGAGTCGCGTTGTGCTGGCATTGGAGCTGGGTTCATTCCACGCATGAGGAACCGCGCCGTACCGAATCGTCCTGACGGAGGAGCTCCTGGACACGTTCTTCCATGACACCCTCGCCTCCGTCGATTCCGTAGTCTAGAGCAACGTGGCCGGGCGGTGCAACCTGCCGCGGGCCACGTCCTTCCCAGGAGAACGGTACCGTGAGCTTGACGAGTAGTCGGTGATCAGTGAAACCGTAGCCTGCAATGCTGCTATTGCGATGGGACATTTCGTAGGCCGCCCCAAGCCGGACGCCCCTCGCGGACAGGTAGTAGCTGCCCAGCGCAACCTTGAGCTGCAGGTCACGCCGGTCGCCTGCTCCTCCCGCCGGCGGGCTGGAACCGCTCCATTCGGGGTAGGCATCGAGCCCGAGCAACACCGAGACGCGGGCAGCCAGAGAACGAGCCAGGCGCATCTCGCCTGCCACGAGAGCGCTGCCTCCCCAGAGATCGTACGCCGGCCGTAACGCATCGTGATGCCGCAGGGTGAGCGCGGCCAGCAGCCCGATCCTCCCCGAGCGCCAGCGACCGCCAACGCCGCCGTCGATCTCGGACCGCGATCTTCCAGCCTCGCGAAGCGATCTCTGACCAGCACCGGCAAAGGCCACCAGCAATCCCCTGGTTGCCTCCAACTCCAGGCGCTGTCCGTTGGAATACCAGATCGGGCCGGCCTCGTAGTTGTCTCCTCCGGCGAGCGCAAGTCCTTCGAGACGGTAGCCGAGCAGCAGCTCGACCAGTCTCGTCCGGTAGAGAAGCGCTGGACGAGCGGAAAGGTGCAGATAGCTGTGATCGCGGCCACTCTCGGCGCTGAAACCAAGGACTCTCGTTTCACCGTCGAGAGCCCCGCGAAAACCCCGGTACTCTGGCAGCGCCAGCTTGGCCTGAGCGTCGAGCTGAAGGGTGGGAGTAGCGGAGTCTCTGCCGGCGCTCTCCTCGTCGGTGGGCGAGCTTGCCACCGCATTGGAGGTCCATCCCGTGCCGAGCTCGATCCTTCCCGAGAAGAGAGGACGGTGGTCGGGATCGACTATCCGGCGAAGCTGTGCCATCGCCCTCTGATCCTCGGGAAACGACTCCGGCGCGGCCAGTGCCTTGGCAAACGCTGGCTTGCCAGCAGCGGTTTCACCGGCGTAGATCTCGATCATGGCGGCCAGAAGCTGCTGGCGGGTCTGCTCCGCACCAGTCGAGCAGACAGCGCTGGCCACGGCGTCGCGGGCAGGATCGAACGCTCT
The DNA here is from genome assembly GCA_043801535.1 of Pseudomonadota bacterium. Classification (GTDB taxonomy): domain Bacteria; phylum Myxococcota_A; class Polyangia; order Haliangiales; family SHYZ01; genus JAZDLZ01. Next base: position 5,526 of record JAZDLZ010001014.1, on the reverse strand, counting down.
CTGACGGAGGTGAATCCACGCCAGCCAGAGCCGTTCCTGACAACTGGCAGGCTTTCTCTCGACCGCCTTGGCTATCTCGCGCAGCGCCCAGAAATCGTTGCCAAGCGCAAGATACGCCTTGGCCATGAGGAGAGCCACCGTCGGGCTGGCCTGATCGCCGGCGAGCTGGCGAAGGAGGTCGATGGCATCGCGCGGCTTCTCCTCCGCGAGCAGCCTCCTGGCCTCGGCTTCGACACAGTCCGGCGCTGGTATTGGCACTGGCACCGCGGAGTCGCTGCTGGCACAGGGCGCAGCCTCGGCCCAGGCCGTTCGCCCACCCGCGACGAGAACTGCCAAGAGCGTGGCGGCGGCAGCGGCAGCGACGAAAACCGCGACGACGACACCTCGTCCGGCGTCCAGCGGCAGTGGCGGTGGCGGTGGCGGTGGCGGTGGCGGAGATTGGCTGCGGCGCAGGCCGCATCGCTGGGAGGCAGTCATTGCGCGTCTCTGCAGCAGCGAAAGCCGACTGCCGACGGTGTCCAGTCGGGCTCGAAGTCGCAGCGATGATACGTCTCCGAATCGCCGCAATTGAAGGCGCCCCCGTGAAAACCGGTTGTGCCGTCGCCATGGTCGACGATCTCCCAGACGTTCCCGTTGATATCGAAAGCGCCGTGCTCGCTCTTGCAGACGGGGAACTTGCCGGTAGTGGCAGCGGCAAAGGCCGATCCACAAGGCCCGCCCCCGGTGGGCGACTCGCGGTTGTAGCAGTGAGGATACGGACAGGGCGAGACGCTTGCGCACGCCTCGGAATTGCACTTGCAGTAGGTGTCGATTCCATTACAGGCGATTGGATCGTAGGTATTCCCGTAGACGTACGCAGATCCGGCAGAGCCCTGGCATGTCGTGGTCCATTCCGTCAAGGAACAGAGCCGCTTTTCGGCGGCGGCACAGGCAGCGCGCGCATCGTCGGCAGAAACCCCGCTCCACGGCAGCACCCCGGCTCGACTGCTCGGCAAGTCGCTCGTTCCCCAGGACGAGGCAGTGGCATCGGCGCGGGATGCCTCATAGCGATCGATACAGAACGCTCCGTTTCGTACCATATCGGGGGGACACCCATCGCCACCACCACCACCGTCCGCATCGACGGCACAGGCATCGGCACGGGCGGCATCGATGCCGGCGGCGGCGTCGACGGCAGAAACCGCACCGTCGGTCGGTCCATCCCCGTCCGCCGGCGCGGCGTCGGCAACGCACCCGCCACCGTCGATACCGGAAGCCGCTCCGTCGATCGTTACCACGCTCGCATCCAATTCGGTGGTGCCGGACAAGCAGCAACGGAAACCGCGGGCGGCCGGCTTCCAGGAGCCAGGAACGTAGTCGCAGCGATGATACGTCTTCGAGTCACTGCAGTTGTACGCTCCTCCGCGAACCGTCATGTCGTCGCCGCTCGCAACGTGCTCCCATACGTTGCCATTGAGATCGAACGCTCCCCAGTCGCTCCGACACTCGGGAAAAGAGCCGGTCGGGGTCAAGTGGAAGGAGCTTCGGCCAAAGGTATCGATACCGTTGCAGGCAGTCGGATCGTAGGAGTTGCCATAGGAGTAGATCGTATCCGACCGACCCTTGCAGGCAACCGTCCACTCCGTGGGAGTACAGAGACGCTTTCCCGCGGTTTGACATGCCATTTCGGCTTGGGCATTGCTCGAGACCTGCCAGGGCAGCACTCCTTTGACCGAATGGGCAATCGACTCGTCGGTGCCAGCCTTGCCGGTGGTGGCATCGACTCGCGACGCCTCGTAGCGATCGATACAGAACGTACCAACCACCGGCACCATCTCCGTCGGGCAAGTCACGGTAGTGCCGGTCGGCTCGCAACGATGGTCGATGCAACGAAAACCCAGACCGCAGTCATCGTTGACGTTGTCGGTGCACTCGTAGACGCAGCGTCCGTCACTACTACAGATTCTGCCGCCCTGGCAGTCGCCGTTATAGTAGCAGCGCTGGTCGACACATCCGAGAGTCGAGGCGAACGCCAAGCCGGCGGCCAAAGCCAATGCCAACGCTCTGGCGGTTGCAGCGGGAATAGTGGGGGTAGGAGCAAGCGCTAGTCTCATTGCTAATCTCCACGTGTACGTCCTGAGTATACTTGCGGCTGTTCCCATTGCCAGTCACTTGGCCAGTCACAATGGCAAGCTGACAGCTGGCAGCATGATCCGGCGCCAACGGACGGATCGTTTCCAGAGAGGCATCGGCTGCTCGCCCAGGAAACGCAGCACTTTCGCCGAGATCAGCCGGCACGACTCCTCTCTCAGCCGGTGTCCCTGTCAGAACGCCGCACAAACAGTCTCATAGCCTCTCATCGCGCAGGCGAGGACGTCCCGGTCCTGCCAACGGGCGGTTAGGACAATGAGATCCTGCCCGATAGGCGGCGTCGGAGTCGCAAAGTGGAGCTCGGCTGCGCCATTGTCGGCGCGGAGTATCAGCTCACACCCTTCGCAGCCGTAGCCGAATTCACCACGAAAGAGACCTCCGGTGCCCAGCGGCAGCGAGTGCGGCGCGAGATCGTCGGCCTCCGCAACCTTGGTAGTCAGCCTCCACTGGGCATTGTCGAGGTCGACCTCGAGAAGATCGCGGCTACTATCCGGGACGTCCTCGTCACACGAGCTCTCGCAAACGGCTACATCCTGGTCGATCGCGACAATCACCCTCCGGTTGGCCGGATCGTAGCCAACACAGGAGACCGTAGCGTTTAGCGCAATGCTACTGCAGTATCCCTCGCAGCTGCAGCTAGCCAGGGGTACGGGGACAAGAACCAGGCATGTCTGGATGAGGGCTCGCATGAAAAGGTACCGAGCACTGCGCCGGGGTCTTGCTCTACGGTTCGTGCTCGCACCCGCACCTGCACCTGTGCTCGAGAATGCTGCGCTTCTGTCCGGACCAGCATCAACGCTCTGGCGAGAAGGGGTAGAGCAGGTTTGACTGGTCCTCATGAATAGCCTCCGTTGGGAGTCGCCGTTTGCAGGCATCGTGCCAGCCCGTCGGGCACGTGAATCTAGTAATCTACGTCGTTTCTGGAGCCAACTCCAATGGCCATCTTCTTGCCAAGTCCCATCTTGAGCTGCGCCCCACACTTCGGGCACGTCGCTGCGGATTTCGCAACGTCGGTCCCACACGATTTGCATTTCACGAGACTCATTCGCTGCCTCCTGCCGGTTGGTCGTCGGTTCCCCAATGCTTGCTAGACCAGTTGCATGATCTCAGAGCTCCCGGAGAGAGTCGAGAGTCAACAGTTGCAGAGCCTGTTCCGACGGGGTTTTTGAAACTCGGTATACACGTACCAATGCGTTTCTGTTTAGACTCGGGGCGTCATGCAGCAGCACATCGAAATCCTGCGCTCAGCGATCGTTCCTTCCGGGTTCGTGCACGGTTTTGCCACCAGACACGGAGGTGTCTCGACTGGCAAGCGCTCGTCGCTGAACCTTGGCAACCGTTGGGGGGACCGGCCAGAGAACGTCGCCGAGAACCGCCGCCGCCTTGCTGCGGCAGCGGGGTTCGATCTCTCGCGCCTGCAAGTCACCAAGCACGTACACGGCACGAACGTGTGGATCGTCGGCGATCCATTGCCGGAGAAGGCCGAGTTCGATGTGCTCGTGAGCAACCGCCCCGGCGATGTCCTGGGCGCTTTTGCCGCTGACTGTATTCCCCTGCTGTTCGTCGATCCCGTCACCAGGGTGGTGGCGGCAGCCCATGCCGGTTGGAGAGGTACGGCTGCCGGAGTTGCCGCCAAAGCGATCGAGGCGATGCGGTCGCGGTTCGGTTGCCGGCCTGGCGACATCAGGGTTGCGCTCGGTCCGTCGATCGGTCCGTGCTGTTTCGAGGTGGGCCAGGAGGTGGTCGAGGTATTCAGGCGTGCTCTGCCCGATGTTCCGGGACTGGTCGTGCCCGGACCGCAACGGAACCACGTCGACCTGCGAGTGGCGACCAGGCGAATCCTGGAAGGAAGCGGAGCGCTGTCCGATCACATCGACGACCAGCCTCCGTGCACGCGCTGCGACCCCGAGCGTTTCTTCTCCTTCCGTCGGGATGGCCAGGAAGGCGGAGTTCACATGGCATTCGTGGGAACAGAATAGGCAGTGGAGCGGTTGCGGTCAGGTGGGCCCTATTCCAAGGTGCTGTCCGACAGCGAACGAACCGCAGCAGTGGTTGGTGCTGCCGCCGCCGCCTTGTTCTTGGTCAGCGAAGGTCCTTGCACCGTCAATTTGGCCTTCAACCGCAGCAGTGTCTTTCGCCCAAAGCCTCGAACTCGCACCAGGTCGTCGACCTTCTTGAATTGGCCGTGCTTCTTGCGCCATTCGACGATGGCAGCGGCCTTTGCAGGTCCCACGCCAGGTAGCTGCATCAACTCCTCCTCGGTCGCGGTGTTGATGTTGATGACCATTGCCGGAGCAGCCTCGGCGGTTTCGTTGGCCACCCGCGGTCTGGAAGCCGCGGATGCGACCGAGACAGTAAAGCAGAAACAGAGAAACGTCGTTGCCACGAGAGCTGCCGTGGTTCTCTTGCGGTGACTTGCAGCGATCATTGGTTTCCTCCTTCCGCGGGCACCTCGTGCCCCTGTTGTTGATGACAACGTGCGCTTGCCTGCCGTCACGTCGTTCCTCGTCCACCGACCTGAGACACGAACGGAAAGCTATCGACTCCCCCGCCCGCGATGTCGGTGCTCGCCGCCGACCGATCGCCGGCTTCCCCTCGCTTCTCGCCCGGGAGCTCCTCCCAGTCCCGGATGTGAAGACGCCCACTCACGGGAAGGCAATCAAGGTAGACGTTGATTGAGCTGTCGCCGTTGATATGGCCACTCCCCATTCGTAGCCAATATGTCTTGCCGTCCTTGCCCATTACCGGGCAGAGCACTTTCTTCCTCTTCGATTTGTCCATCTTTAGCTCCTCTGTTGGCGGCCGCCGTCGAGGAGGCAATGCACTCCGCGTGCCTTCCGTAGGTAGCGGAAATCAGTAGGCGGCCTGCTGGTATGCCGGACACCGTGTCCGGATACCCGGCCACTCGTGTCCGGATTCCGGCCACGCCACGCCACGCCACACCACACCACACCACGCCAGGACAGGCAGTGGCGGACTGGCAGACCCTTGGATTGACGGCGCTTGCTGACTGGAGAATCACAGGGAGGCCTCGGCTAGTCGTCATGATCGGTAAAGCGAGCTATGAACAGGACAAGAGAACGAGCTCCGCGAGCTGTGCTTCGGGTGGGGCTAGGCGGAGTGTTGGTGGCTCTGGTCGTACCGCTGCTGCTATTGGCTCTCTTGCCATTCAGGCGAGAGCAGGCCGGTCGACAGAGGACGGCATCTGCTGCGCGGTGGCCTGCGGTGTGTGCTCCTCCTGCGATCCAGCCGGGATGAGCGCTCGCGCGATAGTTGATGGGAGTGTTTGCAGGGTTTGCGATGGTCTACATTGGCCCTGCGTGCAGAGAGATGGCACGTCGACCAATTGGCCTATGCGCCTGTCGTATGCCCACTGGATGGAGGTATTCGAGTCGC
>JAZDLZ010000993.1:0-16990 GCA_043801535.1 Pseudomonadota bacterium | reverse complement strand
AGCGTGTTCCACCTGATGAGACAGCGCAATAGAACAGTATTCATTCCGTGGCGCACATCCTGTTTCGATGCCGAGAATTGACGGTTGCCGATGATCCCCAAATCCTCCAGACGCATAGATCGAGAGTAGCAGATTTCCTTTTGTGCTCAAACTATTTTGTGCTTAAATAAATCGCTATGGCACGCACTCTCCGATTCACCGCCGCGCTCGTTGTGGGTCTTGCCCTCATAACCTTGATCGCGTCCTTGATAGTCCACAGAACAACAATCAATTGGTTCGAGAAGGATATCCGCCTGCGCTCCCAGCTCGCAGTGAACGGAGCTCGCCAGGGGCTAGTTACTCACTGGAACAAAGAGCAGCCCCAGGAACTGCAGGAGATGCTGTTTGAGATCACGCGCGACGAACGCATCATGGCTGCCGCTGCGTGTACGCCCGACCACAAGCTCCTCACCAAGACCGCCGAGTTCCCGGACGCCATCGAATGCGAAGGGATGGGACAAACGACGCAACCGGTGGCCAGCTCGATCGCCCGCTCCTCGGCGGCGTGGTACGACATCGCCTCGCTTCCGGGCGGCCACGTACACGTGAGCGCCGTGCCGGTCGTCGACCGCGAGAGCGTCCTAGGATTTGTCATCCTCCTGCACGACCTCAGCTTCATCGAGCGCCGGGACGCCAAGGCACGCCAGTTCCTGCTGCTTGCCTTCGGTTTTCTCGCGCTCGCCGCGGCGGCGGTAACGGTGATTGCCGCGCGCTGGTCGTGGCGCAACTGGAACGAGGGTCTGCGGCGGCTCTTGCGCGGCGAGACGGGACGGCCCGAGTTTCGGCCTTTCTTGCGTGACGTGCGCGAGCTCGTGGATCGAATTGTCGCCGAGACGGAGGCCGATCGCGAGGGCGGTGCCTGGACTCCCGAGCGGCTCAAGAGCGCCTTGAATCGCTACCTCCACGGCGAAAGGATCACTATCGTCGCCAACCGCGAGCCGTATATCCACACCCGCACCAAGGACGGCGGCGTCGAGGTGCTGCACCCTGCCAGCGGTCTGGTGACCGCGCTCGAGCCCGTCATGTGCGCTTGCTCCGGGGTCTGGATTGCCCACGGCAGCGGCACGGCCGACCGCGAAGCCGTGGACAAGAACGACCGGGTACGAGTTCCTCCTGGCGAGGAGGCTTACCTGCTGCGCCGGGTGTGGCTTACACCCGAGGAAGAGAAAGGCTACTACTACGGCTTCTCCAATGAGGGTCTGTGGCCGCTCTCGCACTTGGCCCACGCGCGACCGATCTTTCGTGGAGAGGACTGGAAGTACTACCAATCAGTGAACGAGAAGTTTGCGGATGCAGTCTGCAGCGAGGTCGACACCGACGACCCGATAGTCCTCGTCCAGGACTACCATTTCGCGCTCGCGCCCAAATTCATCCGCGAGCGCCTGCCCCGCGCGACCGTCATCATGTTCTGGCACATCCCGTGGCCCAACTCCGAACGGTTCGGCATCTGTCCGTGGCGCAACGAGCTCCTCAAGGGTATGCTCGGCTCGAGCATCCTCGGTTTCCACACCCGGGTGCACTGCAACAACTTCGTCGACTCGGTCGATCGTTTCCTCGAAGCGCGGATCGACCGGGAGCACGACGCGATCGTGCGTCACGGGCGGACAACGCTGGTTCGCCCGTACCCCATCTCTCTCGAGTGGCCTTCACGATGGCTAAAGACGGTGGCGCCGGTCCAGGAGTGCAGGAGCAGCGTTATCAGGGAGCTCGGGCTCGCACCCGATGCACTGATCGGCGTGGGCGTGGATCGCCTCGACTACACCAAAGGAATCGAAGAGCGGCTCTTGGCGGTCGAACGCTTGCTGGAGCGCTTCTCTTCCTTCCACGGCCGATTCACCTTCGTCCAGCTGGCAGCGCCCAGTCGAACTAGCATCGATCGCTACCGCCAGCTCAACGAAGACGTGGAGCGCGTTGCGGCGCGTGTCAACGATCGATTCGGTCAGGGCAGCTACCGGCCCATCGTATTGCTGCGCTCGCACCACGAACCACCGACGGTGTTTCGCTACTACCGCGCTGCGGACGTCTGCTACGTGAGCGCCTTGCACGATGGCATGAACCTCGTTGCCAAGGAGTTCGTCGCCGCCCGTGACGACGAACGAGGCGCGCTCGTGCTCAGCCAGTTCACCGGCGCCGCCCGCGAGCTGACCGAGGCTCTCGTCGTGAACCCGTACGACCTGGACGAGGCGAGCTCGGCGCTCGCGACCGCCCTCAGGATGTCAGCCGAGGAGCAACGCGACCGTATGCGGGCGATGAGAGGTTTCCTCGCCAACTTCAACGTCTACCGCTGGGCAGGAAAGATGATCGTCGACGCGGCCCAACTGCGAAGTCGCGATCGCCTGACCGGCCGGCTGACAGACCACGTCATGAGCTTCGCCGCGGAGGCGTCCCGATGAGGAACATCCTCGCGCGTGCCAACCGTGAGGTACTCCAACAGTTCGCCTGGTCGAAGGTCTTGCTCGCGTTCGACTACGACGGCACGCTGGCGCCAATCGTATCGAAGCCGGATCTGGCGGTGCTGCGACCAACGACTCGCCGGCTACTCGAAGAGTTGGTGAGGCTGTATCCCTGCGTGGTGATCTCCGGCAGAGCCCAACGCGATTTGCAGCGGCACTTGCGCGGCATCGGCGTGCGCGAGATCGTCGGGAATCACGGCCTGGAGCCATGGTACGCCACCGACAAGCTCGCGGACGTGATAGCTGGCTGGCGCCCGCTGCTCGAGGAGCGCCTCGCGAATCTGCGAGGCGTGACGATCGAAGACAAGACTTTCTCGGTCGCCATCCACTATCGCCAGTCCCGAGAAAAAAAGCTGGCCCGGAACCTCATCCTCGACACCGCGCGCGCCCTTGGAGCGGTGCGGATTGTCGGCGGCAAGCAGGTGGTCAACATCCTTCCGAACGGCGCGCCTCACAAGGGAATCGCCCTGGAAAGGGAGCGGACGCGACTCGAGTGCGACACCGCCATCTACGTGGGAGACGACGATACGGACGAAGACGTCTTTGCGCTCGATCAGCCAGGACAGCTCCTGTCCGTCCGTGTGGAGAAACGGCGGTCGTCAGCGGCGGCCTATTTCATCGAGAACCAGAACCAGATCGACGTGCTGCTTCGAGCTCTCCTCGAGCTGCGGCGAGAGGCTGGGATCCCGTGTCGCCACCGGCGCACGAGGAAACGGGACGATAGTAGTGCCGAGCTCCAGCAGAGAAGGCGAAATCGTGCCGGCAAAGAGTGAGCAGGACGCACCGATCCAGACAGTCCCGGCGATGGGACCGGTGCTCGACTTCATGCGCGTCGTCTGGGCTCTGGACCACGCGCTTCAGCAAGTATCGAAGCGCATGAAGACGGTACTTGGAGTCACGGCTCCACAGCGTCTGGTGCTCCAAATACTGGGTCGCTTTCCCGGAATGCAGGCCGGACAGCTCGCGCTGATTCTCCACCTCCATCCCAGCACGCTCACCGGCATCCTCAGGCGCTTGCAGCAACGGGGACTAATCACACGACGAGCCGACCCTCGTGACCGCCGGCGCGCTGTCTTCGGGCTCACACCGAAGGGAAGAGCGCTCGACGTCAGATCCGAGGGCACGACGGAAGCGGCAGTCCGGGCTGCCTTCAAGGAGTTGCCCAAGTCGAAGCTCGATATCGCGGCCGAAGTGTTGGGAAAGCTCGCCGAATTCCTCAAGAGCGCGACATGAACACGGCCGCCAGGCCTTGGGGGCTCTGGAACTGGGAGCCTAGAATCCTTCCCTCCGAATTCCAGTCGAGGATCTCTTCATGACCCGTTGGCCGGTGTTTGCCCTCGCCCTGGTGATTGTCGGAGTAGCAGCCGTGGCTTTCGGAGTGACTCGCTCAGTGAGTCGCGATCGCGCCGCCCTGTTGCATCGGTTCAGCACCGAACGTTTCTCCCAGGTACAGGAGGCGGCAGGCGAGGTCGAAGCGGACATCGGCGACATCGGCGAGGATCTCCGCTTTGCAGCCGAGCTCATCTCGTCTTCCGATTCCACCAACGATCGCGAGCGCGAGCTGAAAGCCCTCCTTGCGGTGGTGGGCCAGTATCGGCTCGCCACTGTCTTTGATGCTCGGGGGCAGCGGCTCATCTCCGTGCGCGATCCCCTTGCCGCGCCAGACTTTTCGCCGGAGGGATTCCACACTGCGATGGGCGAGTCCTCGCGCCGCGCCCTGTTGCGAAAGGCAGGCGAGATCGAAACGTCGCCGCCGGTGCCCGCCGATCCCTCTGGTTGGTTTCGCATCTTCGCCACTCCTCTCCTCGCCACGCCCAACACACCACTCGCCAGCGGTGCTCTGGCCGTGCTCGTCGACACTGCTCCGTATTTTGGCAAGCTTCGCCTCCTTGCAGCAGAACCAGACATGCACCTGATCCTGCTCGGCTCGCACGGACGCCCTACCCCGGCAACGTTTCGTCCCCTCGCCGAAGCGATTACGCGGCTTTCGTCCAGCCCGACGAGCCACCGAACGCTAGCGCAAATCGTTGGCAGCATGAGGGCAGGTGAGCAAGGAACGACCTGGATTCGCGAGAACGAGGCAGCTCGGCTGGGACTTGGTAGCGCCGATCTGGTGGTGGCGTATTCTCCAATCAAGGTCGTTGGTGCCGGACACTGGGCTTTCGCCACGGCAAGCTCTACTTCTGTCCTGCGCAAACAGGAGCGCGTGGTCATGCTGCGTACCGGACTTGCCTCCCTTGCCATAGTCCTGTGCCTCCTCGGCTTCGCTGCCTACGTCACAATAGCCTTGCGTCGCTCGGTCGCCATCCGCGAACGCCTTCGTCATGCCGACGAGATGGCTCATCTCCACGAGAAGACCGAGAAGATTCTCGACAACATTCCCGCCGGCGTCATGGCGCTCTCCGAGGACGGCCGCATTACGGCGTTCAACCGAGCGCTGCGCGAACGAATCGCCCGTCCTACTCGGCCAATCGACGACCCGGACAACAGCGCGGCGGCGCATCCATCTCCGGAGGATGGGAACACGGAGCCCGAACCTCCCCTCGAGGGTCTCGACTTGGCCGCAGCCTTCCCCCGGGCGTCGGCAACGACCATCGAACGACTGCGCTCGCTTGTCACCGTCGCCCGCACCTCCGGCCGGGTTCGTAGCATATTCGGAGAACACCTTGCTCTCTTCGGTACCGAAGGTCACTACAGCATTCACGCCGTGCCACTGGAGCCCCGTTTTCCCGATGCCCGCGAGCTGCTCGTTATCGACGATGTGAGTGAGCTCCACTCGCTCGCCGCGCAGCTCCTGCGGGCAGAAAAACTCGCGACCGTCGGCATTCTTGCGGCAGGCATCGCCCACGAAATCGGCACGCCGCTCGGGGTCGTTCGAGCGCGGGCAGAGATCATGGCTGCCAAGCTCGGGACCGATCACACCCTCACGCCCGGGGCCCGCGTCATTCTGGAACAGATCGATCGAGTGACTCGCACCATTCGGCAGCTCCTCGATTTCGCCCGAATCAGACCTGCTGCCGTTGCCACGATTGCCCTCAACCAGCTAGTGAGCACCGTCACTGAGCTCCTCCGCTTCGAAGCCGAACGCCGCCGTGTTTCCATCCAGATCGACATCCACGAAGGGACCCCTCTGGTTGCCGCCGATCCCGACCAGATTCAACAGGCGCTCGTCAATCTCGTCCTCAATGCCTGCGACGCCTGCAGCACTGGTGGAACGATTGTCGTCAGGGCGCGCGGCGAAGAAACGCCAGTCGACGCCACTCACCGCTTTGTCCGGATCGAGGTCCAGGACAACGGCTGCGGAATTCCGCCCGAGCTCACCCACCAAGTGTTCGATCCCTTTTTCACCACCAAGAAGCGCGGTCAGGGTACAGGCTTGGGGTTGACGATCGTCGCCCAGATCATTCGCAACCACGGTGGCAAGATCGACATCGACAGCGAGCCGGGGCAGGGCACCCGCGTGGTGCTTCTCTGGCCGTCGACACTGGCCACTCTGAATACCGCTCCCAACGCACTCGTCGCCAACCAGGAAGGGTGCGAGCGTTTGAAGGTGCAAGACAATGCTGGCTAGACCACTCGTTCTAATCGTCGACGACCATATCGAGATGGCTCGCGTTCTCGCCGAGGAGCTGGCGGACGCGGGCTACGAGACCAAGGTGGCACAGGACGGATCCGAGGCACTGGCGTCCGCTCGGGATCGGATACCCGACGTCGTATTGACAGACCTCCGGATGGAAAAGATGGATGGCTTCGACATTCTCAACGCGATCAAGGCGCTCGACGCATCAGTGCCCGTTCTCATCATGACGGCATTCGGTGCCATCGACAGCGCTGTCGAGGCAATCAAACGAGGCGCCTATCACTATCTCACCAAACCATTCCAGCTCCAGGAGGTGCTCGTCTACGTCGAGCGAGCCCTTGCCGATCGCCGCCTGCGCGACGAGCACCGGGCACTGAAAAAGATGGCCGTCGAGCGGGCGGGATTCGGCGTCATGGTTGGCCGCAGCTCGGTCATGCGAACGCTGTACGATCTCATCGAACGCGCGGCGCCGTCGCCGGCACCCGTCCTGGTCTGCGGCGAGAGTGGGACCGGCAAGGAGCTCGTTGCCAGGGCGCTCCATTTCGAGGGCCCGCGACGAGACGGACCGTTCGTCGCCGTCAACTGCTCGGCTCTCCCCGAAACCCTGCTCGAGAGCGAGCTATTCGGCCACACGCGCGGCGCCTTCACTGGCGCGGCCAGCGCCCGACGGGGTCTCTTCGTCGAGGCCGACGGCGGCACCCTGTTCCTCGACGAGATCGGTGACATGCCTGCCACGCTCCAGGCGAAGCTCCTTCGGGTCATCGAGACGGGCGAGGTGCGAGCCATTGGCTCGGATGCCGTGCGACGAGCAGACGTGCGCGTGATTGCGGCCACGCACCGTGACTTGGAGAAACAGGTGAGGACCGCTGTCTTTCGCGCCGACTTGTTCTACCGCCTGAACGTCATAACTCTACTGGTGCCGCCGCTCCGCTCCCGCGCCGAGGACATCCCCCTCTTGGTCGAGAAGTTCTTGGTCCGCGCCCGCGAGCGCAACCCCAATGCCAAGGCGATCAGCCTGTCGCCAGAAGCCATCGCGCACCTGGCAACGCGCCCGTGGCCAGGCAACGTCCGGGAGCTCGAGAACTACATCGAGCGACTGTTGATCATGTCCACCAAGGAAGCCCTCGAGGCTCGCGACCTAGATATACCGGCGCCACTCCCTGCGACGGACTTGCCACCCCTGGTCTCGGCCTGCGAACAAATCGTCACGCTCCGGCAACTCGAGGACGAATACATTGGCTGGGTCATTTCACACTGTGGGGGCAACAAGACCAGGGCCGCCGAGCTGCTCGGAATCGACGTGTCTACGATCTACCGCAGGGATCGTGACCGTGGGGTCTTGCGATAAGCAAGACTTCCATTGCATTCTGCCAGAGCTCTGCTTGCCAAGGGCAGCTGCGAGCCCTCGCCGTCCCCCACTCTGGTTTCGGCGCAACTCCGCGCCGGCGCAGCCCTCGGCCGCGCGGAATCCCTGCTGATCTACAGGGTGGGGAGGACTCGGCATGCGTCTTGCTTGACGGTGCGTGCCATGAGAGCCAATCCAGCTCGGCTCACGCCGCAACCAGGCTCCGCCGGATGCCGGAGGGGGGGCGCCGAGCATCTGGCTGGGGGCGACGGGAGAGCTGGCACTCGGAGCAACGTACCTGCCCTCGGCGGCGTCCAAGCGATCATCGCAACAACGGGAAGAAGGAGGCAACTCATGCGATCACTCTTTGCGAACGGCAGTGTCCACCTTTCACCGCTAGTCCTTCTCGCGGGAATCACGCTGGCTACGGTTGGGTGCGGCGCCGGACAGAAAAAGAACACTACTCCAGTCACAGCCGCCACTGCTCCCCGCGTCTCGCCGGAAACCAAGGAGTCGTCCACCTCCGTTCCTGCGCCGGACAGCTCGACCGTGGCGGTAGCAGTCACCTCGAACGACAGCGGCGATCGGAAGGCACCAGACCTCCTGCCAATCCTCTTCGACTACAACTCGACGACTCTAAAGCCCACAGCCAGAGACACTCTCGCGGCGCTGGCGCGTTTTCTGGAGACGAATCCGCAAATGTCGGCGACGGTGTCGGGGCACTGCGACGAGCGAGGCACCGAAGAGTACAACATTGCCCTCGGCGATTCTCGAGCAGGGGTGGTCAGAGACTACCTCGTACGACTTGGAATCGACGACTCGCGCATTCGGACAATCAGCTTCGGCGAGCTGCGTCCCGTCGATCCAGGACACGACGAGAGCGCATGGACCAAGAACCGCCGCAGCGAATGGGAGCTCTCGCAGCGAAGATAAGTCGCCGCCGAGCGACGGCGACGGCGACTTACTACTCCCCCGCCGCCAACGCCAAGACCAAGCCCATTCCGGTCGGACCGCCGGCAATCAGACCGTAGCGTAGGCCGACCGTGACGAGCCAGTTCGAGCCGAGAGCGATGTCGAACCCCGCGGTTGCGGTCGGCCCGAAATACTCCCGCCTGTCCGAGGGAGGCACTGGGATCGAAGCCCGCACCGCATCGATCTCGGCCTGCACGAAGACAAGGAATTGCATGTCCCCTCTGTTCAGACTGTAGCGAGTCCGCGCTCCCAGTCCCATCTCGACCATGGTCAGATCGCTCTCCACGTTCAGATCAGCTCGCGGTCCCTCGAAGAGAGCGCTCGTGACGATGAAAGTTACCGTCAATCCGGCCGACAAGGCAGTGCCCTGAATGCGCGGCTCGTAGCCCGCCTCTGCTCCCATGAGGTAGGAGAGCGAATACCTTTCACCGAGAGGACCAGTGTTTATCCGCAGCCCGGTGACGGCAGCCATGCGAGCAACCGGTGCGTCGGCCATGGCAAACCGTGGCCACGTTGCGGCGGCAATGAGGACGACAGGCAGCAGCAGCAACAGCGGCAGCGGCAGCGGCAGCGGCGGCCCGTTCACCGGGAGCTCTTGTCGACGACAGTGACAGTCCGCGTCCGTTCGACCTAGCCGTAGATTTGGTCGAAAGGCGTTGCCCCGGCGGATGGAAGGCTCCTGGTCCATGTCAAGGCCCACAAGACGTTCAGAACTTGCTCGACGTTGCCAGGAAGGTCATCTTGTCGTTGGTATCGCGGAGGCGACCAGTGAGAGTGCGTACGAAGTTCCACAAGAGCTCGTAGGCGAGATCGCGATCCACGAAGAGCAGGTCCTCGAGATCGGACTTGGTTATCACGAAGAGGCGACATTTCTCGTGGACAATGGCGTGCGCCGAACGAGGGGAGTCGTCGATCAGCGACATCTCGCCAAAGTAGGCACCATTCCGGAGAATGGCCAGCGCTTCCTCTCCCATCCCGGCAATGATTCGACTGATGCGCACTGCCCCGTCGAGAATGAGATAGAACCTATCACCGGTCTCCCCTTCGGCGAAGATCGTGGCACCTTGGGGATGCTGCTCCTCGGTACCGATCGCGGCAATGCTCCGCAGATGAGCATCCGATAGTCCGGCAAAAATGCCGATCTTCGAGAGATGCTCGACCATAACTCGTAGCTGCTGGCAGTCCAGCCCGCTGCCGGTCTTGGTGCTACCTGGCGACATGATCGGTTGCGAGAAAGCGTTCTGCATCAATGGCCGCCATACAGCCGGCGCCCGCCGCCGTGATCGCCTGCCGATACGAGTGATCGGCGATGTCGCCGGCAGCGAATACTCCCGGAACATTGGTGGCTGTCGAACGTCCGGATAGCTTGATGTACCCGTTCTCGTCGAGATCGATCTGCCCCTTCAGAATCGCCGTGTTCGGGTGGTGGCCGATGGCCACGAAAACGCCCTGGCAAGGGAGCCGACGCAGCTCGCCGGAGCCAGTGTCCTCGAGAGTGACAGCCACAACGCCGTCCTGCGAGGCATCGCCGTGTATTTCCTTGATCCTGGTATTGAGCGCCCAGGCAATCTTCTTGTTTGCCCGTGCTCGCTCCTGCATCAGGCGCGACGCCCGCAGCTCGGCCCGCCGGTGGACAACGGTTACCTTGCTGGCAAACCGGGTGAGGAACAGCGCCTCCTCCATGGCAGTATCGCCGCCACCGACGATAAATACCTCCTGATCCCGATAGAAGAATCCATCGCAGGTAGCACAGGCGCTCACTCCCCGCCCCAAGAACTTCTGCTCGCTCGGAAGCCCAAGAAACCTGGCGCTTGCGCCCATGGCGAGGATCAACGCCTCGCAGTGCAATACGCCTTCCGATGTTTCGACCACGAACGGTCTCTCTCGCAATTCCAGCCGCTCGACGTTGGTAGCCAGGATTCTCGCCTGGAATCGCTCAGCCTGCTTGCGCATGGCAGTCATCAGTTCTTGACCGCCAATCCCGTCGGGGAAGCCAGGATAGTTCTCCACCTCGGTAGTTATCGTCAACTGACCTCCCGGCTGGATTCCCTCCAGGACGACCGGTTCGAGTTGTGCTCGTCCAGCATAAACTGCCGCGGTCAGACCGGCAGGACCGGAGCCAATGATGACAAGCCGAGCTCTTGACTCAACCTTCGTGGTCATGGGGTTCGTCATCATAGACTATCGCCGGACATCGCGCCACGCCCATGGTATGGAGGTATGGAGCTATTCAACGGTGACGGATTTGGCGAGATTGCGCGGTTGATCGACGTCGGTTCCCTTGAGGTCGGCCACGTGGTAGGCAAGGAGTTGCAGAGGAAGAATCGTCAGCATCGGTTGCAGTTGCGGCAAGGTCTCCGGTATCAGGAGCACGTCGTCGGCAATACCGCCGATCTCGCGATCGCCTCGAGTGGCAACCACGATTACCTTGCCGTCGCGGGCCTTCACCTCGCTCAGATTCGAGATCGTCTTCTCGTAATAACTATCACGAGGCGCCAGCACCACGGCAGGAAGCTCGCTGTCCACCAGGGCGATCGGACCGTGCTTCATCTCGCCGGCGGCATAGCCCTCGGCGTGAATGTAGCTGATTTCCTTGAGTTTGAGCGCGCCTTCGAGGGCGATCGGGAATTGCGGTCCGCGTCCAAGAAACAGAAATCCGCGCGACCCCAGATAGCGCCGGGCGATGACGTGCACCTGGGCAGCTTCGTCGAGGACCTGCTGCATCTTGGATGGCAAGGACAGCAACTCGGTGACAAGACTCCCGGCAGTATCAGTCGAAAGCTTGCCTGTCTTACGGCCCAGATACAGAGCAATCAGAGCCAGGACAACGAGTTGAGTGGTGAATGCCTTGGTCGAAGCCACGCCGATTTCCGGTCCGGCGTGAGTGTAGAGCTGATGGTGAGCAGCCCTGGCGATCGACGAGCCGACGACATTGGTCACCGCAATAGTGCGGGCGCCCCGCGCTCGCGCTTCCTTGAGCGCAGCCAGCGTATCGGCGGTTTCTCCGGACTGGGAAACAGCGATGAGCAGGTCGCCTTCGCCGATGAGCGGATCGCGGTAGCGGAACTCGCTGGCCAGATCAGCCTCGACACTGATCCTCGCGCACTGTTCGATCAGGTGCTTTCCGACCAGAGTGGCGTGGTACGCGGTGCCGCATGCCACCAGGAAGATCTTCCTGATGGTCGCAGGATCGAGCGAGATATCGTCGATGATTGCCGTGTGTCCCTCGTGATCGATGCGGCCGAGCAGAGTATCGGCGACCGCCCTGGGCTGTTCGTGGATCTCCTTGAGCATGAAGTGCTTGTATCCGGCCTTCTCCGCCTGGACGGCACTCCAGGTTATCTCGGTCGCTGCTCTGCTCACTGCCTTGCCGGCCATGTCGACCATCGAGACGGTGTGCTTGCCCACTACGGCGATCTCTCCCTCGTCGAGAAAGACCACTCTCCGGGTGTACGGAAGAATCGCCGGGACATCGGAGGCGACAAAGCTCTCCCCGTCGCCAAACCCGAGCACCAGGGGCGACGCATTCTTTGCTGCCACCAGGCAATCCGGCTCGAGATCCGACATGACCACAATGGCATAGGCACCCTGGACCTTGCCAAGTGCTCTTCTGACGACCTCTCCAAGGCGGTCCTTCCCTGTCCCTGTCCCTGTCCCGGCAGCCAGCTCGAGCTCAATCAGATGGGCGATTATCTCGGTATCGGTTTCCGAAGAAAACCTTCGGCCCTTTTCTAGGAGCATCGCTCGAAGCGCAAGGTGATTCTCGATAATGCCGTTGTGAACGACACTTATGGGCCCGACCTTGTGCGGATGAGCGTTCTCGTCCGAAGGCCGGCCGTGGGTTGCCCATCTGGTGTGCCCGATCCCAAGTGTCCCGGCGAGCGGAGCGGTACGCAGCAACTCCGCCAACTGACAGAGCTTGCCCCGGCACCGTACGACCTTGCTCTCACCGTGGTTCCAAACGGCCACTCCGGCCGAATCATAGCCACGGTACTCTAGCCTCTTCAGGCCCTCGAGCAGAATCGGTGTGCACTCCCGTTCACCTATGTAGCCAACGATTCCGCACATTGCTCACCTCGTTTTCCATATGGCAGGCAGCTCCTGCATTTCCTGAGAATCGACAGTTCTCCGAGAGGTGTCAAGTTGACCGATCCACGCCCTCGGAAACGCCAAGCTCCTCGCCGCGCTGCTCCATACGCTCGCCCAGCTCTTCCAGCGCATCTTCTGGCCAGGATTCTTGAATCTTGGCAAGGAGCTCGCGCTCGTCTTCCTCGGCGTGATGGCCGAATACCTCCTCGAGCTCGTCAACCAAATGAGAAAAATCTGGATCGGCTGGACTACAGCTCTCGAGCTCTGCCAAGGCATCCCTGATCTCTTCGTGTTGTCTGAACGAATCCGCAACAGCCTCTTCCAGATCCTCGTCCTCCTCGATCTCCAGGTAGAACACGTCTTCTTCGACTGCAACGTGCGCCCGAAGCGTGCCTGCCAATCGCGGCAGCAAATCGGCAGCTTCGTCGACGTCGGCCGCTCGGAGCCCTTCGAGAATTCGGATGATCTCTCGGTGCTGCTGGCGCAGCAGATCAATTGCTCGCATCACCTTCACCTCTGTTTGTCCTGGAAGCAAGCAAGCAACATTCCCCGGCTGACTAATTTGCGACAGTCGCTAAGTCGCTCGCCTGGCTGCTACCACGAACAAGGGCAGGAGCGCGGCGGTCACCAATAGCACTGCGGGGTACAGAGGCTGGACGAGAATGCCGGCCAGTGACAGCACGACGACCACGGCGAGCAGGCCGAATCGCAGGAACAGATACGGCAAGAGTCGGCGAGAGCCGAGCCAAAGAAGCGCCAGATCGGTGGGCAACAGGACCAGGGCGATCTCGTTGACCCGCAACTCGGACAGGCCCGAGACCAACGGCAATGCGTCGACCAGGAGCGCGGCGAAACCCAGCATTCCCCCGACACAAACCATGACTACTCGCCGGACGAGAGGTCTGCCCACGGCCAGCAGAAGCGACTCGAGAAGGACAAGCACCAGCGCCACTATCGCAATCGCATACTGTCCAGATCGTGGATTGCCCGGCGTTGGAGCGGCAACGCGGCGATAGATCGTCTCGGGCGCCACGCCGAGGTTTCGTTCGACCTGTTGTCGCAGCACATCAGGGAGAAACATTCCCTCCCAGATGGTTGGCCGGTGTTCGAGATAGCGCCCGACCAGGAGCTCGGTGGTTGCAAGGACGATCGTGCTGGAGCCAAAACCTTGCCTCACCAGCTCTCGATAGCTCATGCCTAGCGAGGCATCACTGCCGGCGCGCAACGCCCCGCGGCTTGTCACGTCGATATGATCGCGAACTCGGGTCGAGCAGTTCTCGCGGAAGTGGTGATAGGTGTAGTGGCTGTTCTCGGGAAGCGCGTCGTGCTCGAGCTCATCGGCCAGCTCCTTGGCTGCCTGGCGCGAAAGCGGCAGCACCTGGCGATAGATTGTTCGATCGTGCAGCTCATAGCCTGCCACCATTCTCTCGAGCGACTTGACCGATACCCAAAAACGCGCTCGACCGCGTAGCGCATCCCAGGCCAGAGACAGTGGCTGGGAGAAATCGGTGGTGCCGAAATTGAAACACCTGCCAGTCTGCCCGACCGGCCCAACCGAGACCGGCTCCGTCGCAACCTCGCTCACTACGCAGAGAGCTGCGTGGCCAAAACGGGCGAACAAATCATTGCCCGGACCCATGGTGTAGAGCTCGATCCGCGGGTTCGGAGGCTCGTCGCCATGGCTGGTATTGTCTGCGGCGGCTGCCACTCGCGCCGCCGTCGCGCAAACCAGCACGACGACGACGACGACGAGCGACGCAACGGCAAGCAAGCGCCAACCACGGTCGAACGGCAGCGGAGTCCTAGAGCACCGAACGGTTTGCCTCCCGTCAGGTCTATTTATTCCACAACGCCAATCCATCATGATTTCGAACTCTTGCACCAGGAATCCCCCGCAATCCTCACCTGCGCTGCCTATGCAGCCTCTCGATGGTAGAACTTGAGCAGCCCTCCGATTCGCTCGCTGCGCTTCACCTCGCCGACATCGCTGGCGTGATCCCGACGCGGGAATAGCAATTCCTTGTCTACTATGCCACCAACCAGGGCCAGTGCTTCTACCGCTCTCATCGCGTCACTCCTTGCAGTGGCCAGTGATAGCCAACTTGCTGCATATCCGCTAGCCAGATCGGTTCCGATGAGAATGCCGGCACTCACTGCCCATCAACATACTAGATTTTCAAGCGATTTGGGCTGACGGAATATCTAGACCTGGGCGGCACGCCCCGTGGGATCGACAGCGCGCCGGCACGCAACTATTTGGCAACGGATCCACGCAAAGGCGAAGGTGCTTGGCGCGGTTTGGCAAATAGCTCGGCAGGCACGCCCCGATCCACGGCCATCTCGGTCACCAGAATCTTCACCAGCTGTCCCTTCTGGGAGACGTGCTGGACAAAAGGAAACATGATGCCGTCAACAGCGCGGTAGTCGAGATACTCCTCGTAGGATAGCTCTCCGGCGCCGTCCTCGTACTCCAGCCGGAACAGCAAGTGAGTAGCCGGATCGAACAGAGCGCGCGTTCTGCCACGGCCACCTTCCTGAGCCAAAACAACAGCGTCGTATTCCTTGCCCCCCACTACTTGTCTGCCGTTCGCCTGGACGACCGTCCCCGGATCGAGATGGCGCAGCAGTACGAGGTCGTGGTCGTGCCAGAGTCGATTGCGCTCTTCGCTGGCCACTGGCTCTGGTACGTCGACGATACGGCCGGCAGCAGACTGCCACACCGCCTCGGGACTGACGACCACGGTCAGGCTTCCAGGCGGCAACTCGAAATCGACCCGAAGGCGATTGCCAGAGGCCAGATAGCGAGTAAGGTTGCCCTCGATGGATCGGCTTCCTGCGCCGACGACGACCTTTCCCTTGGTGGTGAGGTCGCGTAGCGCTCGCAGCCTCTCCGCACCTCCCTTCGCCTCGAGAGCTGCGTCGAGAGCTCGACGACCTTCCTCGCTGAGCTTGGAATCGGCCGCGGCAGACTCGCGCTGTCTCTGCTGGGCCTGGCGGTCGCGAACGGAGATCGGCTCGAGGTAACCGACTTGCTCGAAAGGAACGCCGGCGGCGCGCAGTAACGGGGCAACCTCGCCTGCGTCGGCAACGATCGCCACGCACACGTTGGCAGGATCGAGACGCTGGCGCGACGCAGTCCTGACCTCCTCCAGGGGAATTTTCGCCACTCTCGTGGCGAACTCACGAACGAAACTGTCACCGAGACCGTACCTTTCGGCGGACGCGAGCATTCCAGTCACGGTGGCGAGCGATTGCACGGTCAGCATCTGGCTGCCGGCAACGTAGGACTTGCTGTCGCTGATCTCCTCGGCGGTCGGACCCTCGTCGTGCATCTTGGCGATTTGCTCGAGAATCAGCCGCAAGGTTGTGGCGACCTCGGCATTCCTGGTGAACGTCCGCACCCGAAACGAGCCACGAGCGCGCGACCGCTGAAACGTCGATGATATGGCGTAGGTATTGCCCGACTTGATCCTGATCGCGCTCATCAATCGAGACGCGAACGACCCACCACCGAGGACATGATTGACGAGCCGAGTAGCAAGATAGTCCTTGTCTACGGCGCGAATACCAAGGTGGCCGACGGCGATCTGCGCCTGGTTTTGCCCGGGCTTGTCGACCAGTCTCACTCTCAATCCCGACAGCCGCGGCTCGGCGTATTCCTTTCGAGCTGATGGCGCTGCCGCCTGCGCAGGCGTTCGCTTCCAGACCGAGAAAACGGATGCCAGTCGCTGCTCTAACCGTTTCGGGCTCACGTCGCCGGCGATGACCAGCAGAGCACTGGCCGGGTGGTATTTCTCGGCGTGCCACGATACGAGATCCTCGCGGGATACCGCCTGAATCGTTTCCGTGGTCACCGGCCATCCGCGCACGTGATCCTCTCCCCACAAGAGGTTCTCGAAGTGTTCGCCCACCAAGGAGGCTGCGTCGTCCACCGTCTGTCTCAGACTGGCCAACAGTTGGCCTTTCACTTCTCCCAGCTTTTCCTCGGGGAACGAGGGCCGGCTCACAACGTCGGCGAGGAGATCGATGCAGGTGTTCTGATCCTTGGAGAGCGACTTGCAGAAGACCCGAGTGGTCTCCCAGTTGGCGTCCGCACCAAGCGAGCCCCCGATGGTATCCATGGCTGTGGCAATCTCGTCGGCACTCCTACTCCGAGTTCCCATGGTGAGCATTGCCGCGGCATAGCTTGCGATCGATCGTTTCTCTCTTGGCTCGTCGAGCTCGCCCGCCTCGATCTCGAGGTGCACGTTCACCAGCGGCAAATCGTGATTCTCGATAACCAATACTCTCAGTCCGTTCTCGAGAGTGAACCGGACCAGAGGAGGCAGCTTGGTCTCGGTTGCCTCGATAGGGGCGGGTTGCTCGATGAGATCGCTACGTCCCGCCCAGGGATCGACCTCGGGTTGCGCCGCGCCAGCCGAGCCCGAAACGCCAGGGATCTGTCCGCCCTGCCCTGGCTGCCCTGGAAGTCCTGCGGACAGACTGCCACCTTGTCCTTCGACAATCGCCTGT
>JAZDLZ010000988.1:0-3639 GCA_043801535.1 Pseudomonadota bacterium | reverse complement strand
ATCGCATTCGGTGGGAGTGCACAGCGACCCGTCCCCTTCCACCGGCCACGCCGCCTCGGTGTCGACACCGAGGCTGGAGGCCAGCCACTCGTGAAGCTCGCTCTCGTGCTCGAGAGAGTCCCGATGGGATTCGAGGTCGGTCTTGAGACGGGCGACATTCGTCGCCGCATCGCTCTCGGCGAAGACTCCCGACGAGTAGAGCGGGCTCCCGTAGGTATTGTCGTAGTTGAACCAGATTTCCCGCTGTCGCGCCGGCGGGAACATGCTGGTCGTGCTCGGCTGGCTGACACCGACCTGGGCAGTGGAAAACTTCAAGGTGCTCCAGTCGATCTCCAGTGCGAAGTCCTCCCCCAAGTCCGGACGGAATGGCAGGAAGAATTCCTTGATCACCCCCGATCCGTCGGCCAGACGGGCGAAGATCTTGGGCTCCCGTCTGACCTCGAAGATCGGGATGGTGATCACGTGCTTGCCCGCCGCAGGGAGCTCGATCCGCTTGGCGAACAACACCTCGCCCGGATCGATAGTGCCAACTGGCGCCGGCGATGCGCCGGCCAGATACTCCACCCTGTGACCTTCCGGGAGCTTGAGGTGAACGTCGCACGATTTCAGGTAGTCGATCGTACCATCGCTGTCGCGATCGCCGAGCAGCGACGTGGAGCTCCACTGTCCGGCCGCGCCCGGCCGGATCTCGTCGGGGCCGGCCGGTCCCGCGACGTTCTCGCCGCCCTCCGAGCTCGCGTCCCACACTCCATCGTCGGCCAGTACCTCGACGTCGAGCATGCGGGCTCCCTTGAAGACCGCGCGGTCGCTGTTGACCAGTCCGTCGCCGTTGAAGTCGCAGCGCGGATAGGAGCTCTCCGGCAATGCCTTGGCAACTGCGGCGTCGCTGGCGACTGGCGGGTCGTCGGTGGCAAGAGGATGCGCCGGGAAAGCCCGGTCGCGATACGTCGTCGAAGCATCGACGGTCCGGACCACGACGCCGTCGAGATTGAAGTCCTTCTTGAAGTGCGTAGACGAACCGTCGAGATACACCTCTTCGGAAGGGACGCTCGCAGTCTTCAGCCAGGTGTCGCGGTAGAAGCGAAAGTCGCGCATGTTGACGCTGCCGTCGCCGCGCCTGCCCGTGCTCGTGAGGATCTTGGTATCTCCCTGGTCGTCGGTGAATGGCTTCTCGCGCAGGTTGCCATCCCTGGTGCCGTCGTCGACGTCGCACAGCTTCCGCTGCAGCTTCTTGTCGCCGCGAACGGTGTCGATGTGCATGGCCATGGCAAAGGCGTCGATCATGCGAGCTGGACCAGCGACCGACACCGCGCCGACACCGTTGACCTGGTTCGGCATGACCTCGCCGGCACGGCCCGCCACCGTTTGCGTGGTTCCCTCACCGACGAGCATCCCTCTGATCTCGGAAGCGATCAGGTTGTGGTCGAGAGCGAGCAGGAAGGCAATCACCCCGGTGACGTGCGGAGCAGCCATGGAGGTGCCACTCATCAAGTCGTGGTTGCCGTTGGTCGTCGTGCTCATGATCTCGCCGCCGGGAGCGGAAACGAGTCCTCCGACGTTCGAGGAGCTCCGCTTGGTCAATCCGTAGTCGACCGACTCGACCACGAAGATGTTCTGCGACGGCAGCAGGTCTTCGCCCATGATGTGGAGCGTCATGGGGTAGCGAGCAGCGGTGTTGTAGTGACTGTTGAACATCGTGTGCGGCTCGGCGCCGTAGCCGCCGTTCGCCACGGCTGCGCTGGCATCGATGCCACCAGGTAGGACGCCGCGATTCCCAGCGCTGGAGACGATCATCCGGCTAGGGTGAGTCTTCATCAGGTACCGGTACACCCGAGCGATGTTGACCATTCTCGTGACCGCAATTGCCGGCAGGTTGTTGAGGTTGTTCAAGTCACCTATCCAACCGTAGCCCGCGCTGATATTGATCAGCCGTACATCCGGGTAGGTTCGGAAGACAAGCCGAAGGAGATCGAGCAACTCGATGACCGGTGGTGGGAGCCTGATGCCGACCAGGAGCCCACCATGCCTGAATAGCGGGCAGACCCCCTCGACGCCACTGCTATCGTTGAACTTCGCGCCAACAATGCCGGCGACGTGCGTGCCGTGATCGTCGCTCGGGCTGCCTGCCACCAACCTGTCGCCCTCGCGGTGCAGCGTGTTGAGAAATCGGTCGAAGTCGGGATGATCGTCGAATCCGTCCCCATCCCGATCGTCGAACCCAGAGTCGATGATGGCCACTTGCGGAAAAGAGCCGAGGTTGAGCGCATGGTCGAGGAGGTTCCAGGTCTGCGGCACGCGAATCGCCATGAGACCCCAGTTGCCCCGCTGCTGGCTTCCGTCGTACTTCCATTCCTTGCCACCGGCCATTGCGGTGGTCGGGTTGGGCATGCGATCCGGCGCGCTGACGAGGTCTTCGATCGCCACCTCCACGAGAGGATGGGATTCCAGGCGGGCAAGCGCATTGTGCAGGAGCGAGAAGTCGGGGGCGTCCGGGATCTCGATGGTGATCAGCGAGAGATCCTCCATCACGCCAATCACCTTGGCATCGAGCTCAGTGAGAAGCTCGTTGACCTCGGCGGCGGTTGCCTCCGAGGAGAAAATAACTCCCAGACGCGTTCTCACGGCGCTGACGCCTAGCTCCGGGTCGAGCGATACCATGTCCGGGCTGACAACCGGGACTGGCGCATCCTTCAGAGTGTCCTTGTACTTCTCCCTGCCAGTCCCCGGCGACGAGCAATTCCCCACCAAGGCCAGCGTCGCTGTCAAACCAACCATGCCCATAGCCTTCATGACCTACCTCCTAGCCTGCCGAGGCAAGATAGCACGTGGAACAGACGAAGGCCGCGCTGCAGATAGTGCGCTATACTCGCTCGCTCGATGCTTCTCACCATAACCAGCACCACCGCGCCTGCCACGGATCTCGGCTACTTGCTCCACAAGAGCCCATTCCGGGCGCACGAGCTCGAGCTTTCCTTTGGCAAGGCCCACGTGTTCTACCCGGAGGCGCAGGTCGATCGTTGCACTGCCGCCTTGCTCGTCGAGGTCGACCCGATCGGGCTGGTGCGGGGGAGGGGAGGACCGGCCGGCGAGGGACGGACTCTCGAGCAGTACGTGAACGATCGTCCCTACGTCGCCTCGTCCTTTCTCAGCGTGGCCATCGCTTCGCTTTTCGGTCCGGCGCTCGCTGGCCGGAGCAAAGAGAGACCCGAGTTGGCAGCGACAGAGCTTCCGCTCGAGGCCCGCCTCGACGTGGTACCGTGTCGCGGGGGTGAGGTGTTCCTGCGGCGGCTGTTCGATCCGCTCGGGTACACCGTCACCGCGACGCAGCACCAACTGGACGAGCACAATCGCGATTGGGGGGGGAGCCGCTATTTCACGGTTACCCTGGCGGGAACCAAGCGACTTTGCGACCTTCTCGCCCATATCTACGTCCTCGTTCCAGTGCTCGACGATGACAAGCACTACTGGGTCGGCGACGACGAGGTTGCCAAGCTTGTCCGTCACGGCGAGAATTGGCTAGCCGAGCATCCCGAGCGAGAGGCCATTGCCAACCGCTACTTGAAGCACCGCCGGACCCTGGCAAGACGGGCGCTCGAGCAGCTCTTGGCCGAGGAGTTGCCAGAAACCGACGGCGCCGAC
>JAZDLZ010000985.1:0-2381 GCA_043801535.1 Pseudomonadota bacterium | reverse complement strand
CCATCGCCGTCGCCGTCGCCATTCCCGTACGACCGGTCGGGATCCGGCTTCGTGCCGTCGACAACGCCGGCAACCTCGAGTCCGGGGATCGGCTCCTTGGTTTCGGCATCCTGGACGATGCCGCTCCAGGCGTAGCGAGTGCCGTAGGCACATGCGACGAAGACGCCGGAGATGGTCGTCAACGTACCGAGCATTAGCGTTTTGATTTTTCTGGACAGGTGCACAGGTATCTTCCTTTCCTCTGGCCTAGTCGGACGCGGACGCAGACGCAGACGTGGACGTGGACTCGAGCAGGTCTAGCGTGCAGAGTCCGCACTCTTGCGACACGTCGTCCCACAGGTGAAGCGAATTTCCCAGGCAGCGGGAGAAGTGATCGCACTTCCGGCACTTGCCAACCCGTAGCCAGGATCGGTCGCGATAGACGACAAATCGCTCGTCCCATGCCTGCTTCAAGGAGACTTCGCGGATGTTGCCCTGGACGAGACTGCGGCTGATGTTCGGGCAGGCGCCAATGCTGCCGTCGCAGAGCACCGAGGCGACACAGATTCCGGCCCGACAGAAGTACGGCTCGCTGCGAACTGCGCGATCCCAGCACGGAGGCAGGTAGCCCTCGCAGCTGAGGTCGATACTCAGGTTGGGGCGCGCAGTGCTGGACGGACCTTTGTCGCTCAATGCACCAGCGGGGCAAGACGTGGCAGCGGACGCAGCAGCGGACACGGACGCGGACACGGACACGGACACGGACACGGACGCAACGCCGGACTGACTCCCTGAGCTCGACGCCCGCGCCTGCTCGATGAAGCCCAGCATCCTGCGAAATTCGGCAGGCGAGAGCAGCAGCTCCTGGTTTCGCTGCGCTCTTCCTTTGGCAAAGATCGGGAACAGTCTCCAGGCCGGTACGCCGAGGGATGCCAGGAGCCGGTGGATTTCTGGCAGGGTACCGAGATTGCCAGGATGAACGCAGGTGACTACGTCGAAAAACCGGGGGTTCGCCTCGGCCAGGAGGCGGATGCCGGCGGTGGCTCGGTCGAAGGAGCCGGCCCGGCCACGCAGCCAGTCGTGCTGCTCGCGAAGGCCGTCAAGACTGATGGTGGCCGATGCGAGGCCCCATTTCAGGAGCCGCTCGATGTTCCGGGCATGGAGTAGCCATCCGTTGGTCACCAGTCCCCACGAGAAGCCGTGGCCGTGCAGCCTCTCCAGCAGCCGATCCAGGCCCGGGCAGCAAAGGGGCTCTCCGCCGGTAATCACCACCACCAGATGCCGCGGATCGAAGTCGCGCGCCAACTGATCGCAGACGGCGAGCCACTCGCCGGTAGAAAGCTCGCCGGGACGGGGCTTGCGACCACAGTCCGTGCCGCAGTGCCGGCACTCCAGGTTGCATCGTTGGGTAATCTCGAGGAAGAGATAGCGCAGCGGGTGCACCTCGGTCTCGAGGCGCCGGTATAGCGGGTGGAGAGCTCGCTTGAGCATGGACGGTGTACCCTTTGGGTTAGGGCACGGACGTGGGATCGAGCTCCACGATGTTTTCCGCCGTCTCGTTCAACGAAAGCACCTTCTTGGTGGAATAGGAGCCATTCTCGACGCCGTCGACATCGGTGAACTCGAAGCTGTCGCATTGACTCATGCCGCTCAGCACGAAGGTCCCTTCCTGGCTCGAGACGTCGTATCCCTCTTTGGCGCCGTCGACCATGCACGCAACCTCGATCCCCGATATCGGCGCCTTGGTCTTGACGTCCCGCACGATGCCACTCCAGGAATACATCACGCCGTAGCAGCAGGCGAGAAACACGCCAGATACGGCAGTGACTGCACCGAGCATTATTCTCTTGATCGTCTTGGGCACGCGCATCGATATCTCTCCTTGCTTGGCCTTGCCTTGGCCTTGCCTTGCCTTTTCTGGCCTGGTCGCTAGCCTAGCATCAACCAGGCCAACGTTCCTAGCGCGCCTCACACCGCAACCATGCTCTGCCAGATACCGGCGGTCGCGATGCCATACGAAGCCCACGCAGTTGCCATCTCGACGATCTTCGTGCTCGTGCTCGTATCGTGCTCGGTGGGTGGAAAGCGGCGTGCAGCCTGACATCAGTGTCGCAGAGCCAGCTCGCTCGCGCTGCGCGACCTTGCAGCGAGATGATGTCACGGCGCGTCTCCTCCCCCAGTGCGCGCGGGTGTGATCGTTGCTCGTTGGTCCCCATCGACGGCGGCGAAACCAGAGCGTCAGCGATACCCGACGTGGACGTGTCTCGGTCGGACGGACATGACAAGGCACCCGAGGGAGCGCAGGCCGTTCTCGGTCTTTGGTCCTCTGCTCCTAGTTCCTTGTTCAATTCGGCCATTCATTGGAGTGCCATGTCACCGTCGCGCCGCCGATTGCTGCGGCG
>JAZDLZ010000971.1:0-2297 GCA_043801535.1 Pseudomonadota bacterium | reverse complement strand
AAAATCGACCCGAAATCAATCGGGGTTGGCCAATACCAGCACGACGCGAATCAGCCCGAGCTCAAACGCGCTCTCGATACGGTCGTCGAGTCGTGCGTGAACAGTGTCGGAGTGGAGGTCAACACAGCTTCGGCGCGGCTGCTCTCCTACGTTTCTGGTATCGGCGATGGTCTTGCTCGTAACATCGTCGCGCACCGTGCCGAGAGGGGGCCATTCAAGTCCCGCCAGGATCTTTTCGCTGTTTCCCGGCTCGGGCCTAAGGCTTTCGAGCAGGCCGCAGGCTTTCTCCGAATCAGAGGCGCGAGCAATCCACTCGATGCAAGCGCCGTCCATCCAGAAAGCTACGACGTCGTCGAAAGCATGGCCCGTGACCTGGGCGTTCCGTTGGCGGCGCTGGTTGGCAAGAGCGAGCTCGTCAGACGAATCGAAATCCGCCGGTACGTGGACGACCGGCGTGGTGAGCCAACGCTGCGCGATATCCTGGCAGAGCTGGAAAAACCTGGAAGGGATCCCCGATCCCGATTCGAAGAGCCCGGTTTCCGGGCCGATGTCACCGAGGTCAGCCATCTTCAGGAAGGGATGGTCTTGAATGGTGTCGTCACCAATGTCACCGCGTTCGGCGCATTCGTCGACATCGGCGTCCATCAGGATGGCCTTGTCCACGTAAGCGAGCTTGCCCACCGATTCGTGCGGGATCCCGGCGAAGTGGTGAAGGTCGGCGACCGGGTGAAAGCCAAAGTCATCAAGCTCGACAAGGAACGTCACAGGATAGGGCTCTCGATCAAACAGGCCCAGCCAGCAGCACCACCTCCGGCGACAGGCCGGCCAACCGCGACTCACTCTGACAGCCAATCACCGACGAAAGACAACAGGTCAGGGCGACAGAGCAGCACAGCGAACGCCGGCGATTCCCGAGGGAAGCCGCCAGGTGGCCAGGGCAGACCTTCGCCGCAGCCGTTCAATCGAATCCGATTCCGCTAGCCACCACACTAGAAGCCGCCGCAAGAAGCCGCCGCAGAAAAACTTGTCCAAGATATCGGCGCTGAGTAGCGCAAATGGGAACTAGCGCAAGTTGACATAATATCAATTATGCGACATGATTCAGCAAACAAATACTCAAGATCGAGCATTGACATGTCGTGGCCGCACTAGTAAATGGTACGAGTCTGCTACTGCGGCCTACTTTGGACTACGCATCGTTTCTTTTTGGGTGTGTCCGAACCATTCCGATCCGAACGACGGCGGCAGAGAGCGGAGAAAGGAATGTTTTT
The DNA here is from genome assembly GCA_043801535.1 of Pseudomonadota bacterium. Lineage (GTDB taxonomy): Bacteria > Myxococcota_A > Polyangia > Haliangiales > SHYZ01 > JAZDLZ01. The sequence continues at coordinate 1,026 of JAZDLZ010000971.1, read as the reverse complement.
ATGACAAGCAACATCAGGATTCTCGCTTCTGGACTAACGCTCGCTGCCCTTGCAGTACTGGGAACCCAATCAGCCTTCGCCGTGTATGACCCGTGTACTGGCAAGACCTGCGGTGACAGTTGCAGGCTGTGCGATCCGGCCGATCCATACTGCATTGAGACGTCTGTTCTCAAGGTCTGTAATCCGGCCGGCGAATGCACGACCAACTACCCGCTATGCTCGACGAACTACGAGGGTTTTCCGAACTACAGCATTGAGTGGTACCAGAACTACTGCCAGTACGCAGCCCTCGACGCCTCTGGCGATATCGTCATCAGCCATACGGCTTGCGACAACGTCAATCCTCTAGCATCGATTGACTGCAATGGCGTTATCTGTGACTTCGTGCAGAGCTGCGGCTGCGATCCCGTCTTGAACCCAGTGTGCGGTTCCAACGGAGTGACCTACGCCAACGAGTGTCTGGCTTCCTGTGCGTCTGTCCCAGTCGCGGCGTTCGCCACGTGCGCGGATCTCCGTGCCTGCACCGCCTCCTGCTATCCAATCGCGACTCCAGTGTGCGGCGCGAACATGATCACGTATCCGAATTGGTGCTATGCCACCTGCTCGCGTACGGCGGTGATTGCCTACCAGGCATGCGAGCAAGTCCTCCCGGCCTTCGCTCGGGCCGAATGCTTGGCAAACGAGTGCCCGTACGTCAACGACGGACCGGTCACCTATGCGCCCGAATGCGGCGTCCCGCGGACGTACCTGAATATCTGCGACTTGTTCTGCTACTACAGCGTAGGGTCAGCCTGTGCCGAGAAGTGCGCTCCCGATGACAGACCCGTGTGCGGCGTCGACAACGTTCGCTACGCCAACGCCTGCCACGCCGCTTGCTACAATATCGGCGTCAATCCCTGGGGAAGCTGTGACAGCTGCCCGACCTACTAGTGGCGGGCAGGCTTGCGCGCGCGGATGTACCCGAATCCTTGATCGACAAGCGCCAAGGCCAAAAGCACGACTACGTCGTCACCCCCGAAGTCAAGG
>JAZDLZ010000968.1:0-3026 GCA_043801535.1 Pseudomonadota bacterium | reverse complement strand
GTACTTGCCCTCGGCCATGAGGCGCCGTCCTTCGAGAAAGAGCGCTTCTGCTGCTGCCTGCTCCTCGGCAGTCTGGGCCTGCGCGACCCCGCTCCACCCCAGGATGATGACGGCGAATGCGACGATTGCTGCTGTTACTGCTCGAAGCGCCGTCCTGGGGATCCGCGGTTGTCGCATCGCCTGCTCCTACTTGCGCTCAAGGTAGATGTCGTCATTGCTCGCCGGGCCGGTCTTGACAGGACGTGGCTCGGAGCTACCGCTACCCTGCCGCTTGCCACCAGACGATTCGCGCTGCTTGCCGCCGCGCCTGCCGCTGCCAGCAGACGAGGTCTCGGCGCCAGACCGCGGTGACGACGACGGAGGCGCCGTCGCCCCTGCTGTCCCTGCTGTCCCTGCTGCTCCTTCCGCTCCTTGCCTTGCCGCGCCTCCTGTAGCCTGTTCTGGCGCGGGCGTCCCACTGGCCGACGTTCTTGCCTCCAAAGGAGCTGCCCCACTACCGCCGTTTCCCGTGCTTGCCGTCGGTGGTGCCGTCGATCTGCCCGATTCACGGCCGCCGCCAGCGTTTGAGCCCGTGCCTCTGCCCTGACCGCTGCCATTGCCCATGCCATTGGCGCCTGCACCTTGCTCTCCTGCCTGCCCGGATCGCTTGCCGAAGAATACCGCGCCAATGGCGAACACCGCGACGACCACCAGCGCGAGCCCGGCGACCACCAAGGCAATCCGCAACCGCGACGCCTGCATGAGCTGCGACGGCTGGGTCTGCTGCGCCGCCCCTCCGGTCATCCCGGTCGTCGGCACCGGGCTTCCCGCTGGCTGCGTCCGCACCGACGGCACAGCCCGCGTGACCGGGATTCCAACTGGCGGCGTGGCCAGATCGATCATCGCGCACTGCCCGGTGCCCTGCACTAGCGAAATCCGTTCCACGCAAGCACGGGCCCGCGGCGGAGCGTAGGGAATCAGCGCGCGGGCGAGCTCGGTCATCGTCGGATACCTGAGCGAGCGCTCCTTCTCCAGGCACTTCTCGACCGCCGCGCACAAGTCGGGCGGCAGCGATGGATTCGCCTCCCGTATCCGGGTCTGGATTCGTTCGTGTGCCGGGCATTGCGACGTCAGAGCGAACGTTGGACCGAAGATCGCCCGCAGTTCGTGGAGCATTTCCTCGGCGGTGGCAAAGCGCTCCTCGGGATCCTTGGCCATCGCCGTGAGCACTGCCTCGCCGAGGTGGGCGGGCAGATCGGCGCGGAGCTCGCGAGGATCGGGTGGCACCGCGTTCTGGTGCATGGCGAGGAGTTGCATTGGCGAGCTGGCGCGGAACGGCAGCCGCCCGGTGAGCGCCTCGAACATTGTCACGCCGAGGCTGTAGAGGTCGGCGCGGCCGTCGACACCTGACGATGGCGAGTGAGCGATCTCTGGTGCCAGATACTCGGGAGTGCCGAGCACCATTGAGTGAGTAGTCAGGCCGATCATCCAGTCGGTACGAGCCAGGCCGAAGTCGGCAATCTTGGCAACCCCACCGTCACTGACCAGGATGTTGTCCGGCTTGATGTCCCGGTGCACGACTCCCTGCGCGTGAGCCATCGCGAGACCATCGAGCACCTGGACGGCGATCGCGACTACTTCGCCGATCAGCAGCCCCCCGGTTCCCTCGTCGTGCCACCGAATCATCTTCTTGAGGCTGGCGCCGGGGTGGTACTCCTGCACCAAGAACAGCGCCTCCTCGGTCTCGACGATGTCGTGGATCGCGATGACGCTCGGGTGCCCGATCCGCCGCACCGCTGCCATCTCCCGGCGGAACCGTTCGACCACCAGTTCGTTCCTGCGTAGATACGGATGAAGAACTTGGCGCCGGTCACCGTGGTGTTCGCCGAAAGCGCGGTTCCCACGATCTCCACCAGGATGCCGCCGTGCTCGCTCGCCTCCTCCAGGGTCGCCGTCCCGACCAAGTCGCCACGCGCGGTCAGCAAGGTCACCGCTGCCAGGGTCGTCGTACCGCCAGCGATGACGCTCGCCACCGCCTGGGCCGGCTGCCACTTGCTGGCCTGCTCGCCGAGGACTCGATACTCGGCCAGATAGGTGCCGGCTGGCACCCCGGAGATGCTGAAGCCGCCCTCCTTCGCTGCTCCAGCCCGGAAGCTGGTGCCGATCAGCGCTACCTCGACGATGCTCGGATCGCCGCCTCCCTCCAGCATCACCTGCCCGTTCACCGTGCCGCGCAGCACCAGGGTGGTGCTCGCCTGGATCTCCTCGGTTTCGTTGCCCGCGTTGTCCTTGAAGCGAGCGTAGAGGTGCTTTTCGCCCTCCTCCGGGGTGAAGTTGTAGGTGAACGAGAGCGACAGCGGCTGCCACGGCTGGTCTGCCAGCCCCGACTCGGTGCCAACCTGCATCCAGCTCGCGCCGCTGGCAGTCACCGTCACGGTCGGCGACGCCGTGTAGATCGTCCCGCTGCCGTCGCCACCGTCGAGCGTGACGGACTGGAGCTCCTGGAACGGCACCCACGAGGCTTCCTCGATCGGCACTCCGCACGCTACAGCACAATACAATCGGTGAGGCAATGAGCCTGGTGTTGATCAGCGACGCGATCGCGACGGCCTCGGCCCACGAAGATCCGGAGCCAGATGGAAGACGACGTGTCACGAACAACCTGGCCAATGCGAGCTTCGCCGGCGATGGACTTGACCGGGCTCGTGGCGTAGATGGACACTGCACATCCGGCCCAGCGAACGGAGAAGAGCCGTCTTGTCTCCTCTCCACCGTCTTGGCTCCGGACAGTATCAGCAAACCTTGGCCGCACGCTCAGGAGCAACTCGCAGCGAAGGTCCTCCTCTCCAACTCGCAGAAGAGTGAGCAGCTTTGGCAGCTTCGCCGCAGCGTTTCGCCACACTCTCTCGAACGAGCCGGAGCACCGATACTCGGGCTCGGGCTCGTCGCGTCGATACTGTTGCTGGGCCAGGCCGTCATGTTCGAAGCCGAAGGAAGGCGTTCCGATTGATGTTCGATTCCATCAGCACCTCTCTGGGTATCAGTTC
>JAZDLZ010000918.1:0-2537 GCA_043801535.1 Pseudomonadota bacterium | reverse complement strand
CAACTGCAACACCACGAGCAATTGCTGGCCCTCGTCGATCAGTGGATCGACGCAGCCATCGAGATCTGTGATCTCAAGCTCGAGCGCTCCAGGACCGCCTCCAAGGCCTCAAGAAAGAGCTGAGAACGTGGCACCCTCCAGTAACTCTCATTCCACGTGGAAGTCATGCGGTGGCCCGCTGGTCCATGTAGGAGCTCCAGAGTGAGTCCCATCGGTTTGAGAGAACGCGAGTCCGCAGGCTCAGAACCATCTGCCCGCCTTCCCTGCTCCAACGCATTCCGCTCCTGTTGATCCGATGCCCAACGACGGTCTTGCACGCGGCTTCGACCGGACCACTGCCAATCGGAAGTCCCCGAGCGATGAAATCTGCGTAGCGCATGCGCTCTCGATTGCGCGTGAAGTACCGGATGACCCGTGTGGCGACCAGGAACTGCTCGGTGCCTTTACGAAGAGCCTTGCGGTAGTGGCGAATGGACCGAATCGTCGCTTCGACTCCGTTGCGATCCAGTTGCCACCGATTTCGGTACTTCTTGAACCAACTCTTGGCTTGCTCGTTGCCTTTCCCGAAGAGGGCTTCAGCGACATTCGATAGGTGCTCTGCCGCATGGTAGAAATCCAGAATGAGGGTCGCGGCGGCATACTCTGGAGTCTCTTCCGCAATGGTCCAGATCGTCTTCTTCCCGTCACAGATGATGGCGAACTCACGGAATGAGCGCGTTCCTTGAAGGTGTCGAACGAGGTCGACCTGTTGTTGAAGCAGAGTCTCCATCCCCGCCTCCGGCATGCGGGCGAAGTACTGCGCATCGAGACGTTGAGGTCGACCCTCCTGATCAAGTGGCCCATAGATCGAAACCGTTGCGACTCCGGCCTCGCGCCATGCCGTTGGAGTCTCATCGCTCATCCGAATGCCGGGGCGCTCGGGTGGGCGCCCGGTCTTGACGCCAGGCTCACGCAGCGGAACCATCTTTCCGTCCCAGCTGATCACCAGGACATCGCCCTCTGACGACAAGGGAAAGTCGCGACGAATTACCTCTTCGATTTCATCGTGGTTGCTCTCTGCGAAGCGACCAACATCGGCGAGGGCGCGTTGAATGGCCTTGACGGATGGGGTCTGCGGAAGAAGCTTGTCAAGGAGAGTGTGGACCTCGCCCGGCACGAGAATCGCCGACGCAAAGGTGCTGATCTCCTCCACATCCGGCGTCATGTAGCGGTCCACCATCCCGCATCGAACATCGATCGGGACGATGCCCTCACCGCCTTCGTCCTGCTGGTAGTACTTGCGCTCGATGGCGACGCGGCCGAAGGGAGTGAGCCAGTCTTTGCGCGAAGCCATTTTGAAGCGGTACGACTTTCCCTCGTGCTCAACAGAATTTCCAGCCTCATCGAGCCCTTCCACCGTCGAGACGAATGCCTCACGCCCCGCTTGGTGGATCACGTCCTTCAGGCTGGAGATGAACTGGCAGAACCGGCTCGGTGACAGCCCTCCATCGTGAGCCTCTTGGATCGCCATGACCACGGGCCGGAGGTTTTCGCGGAAACTGGTGACAACGTCGTCTACAATGCCGTTCGCGTTCATGGGCGGGCTGCCTTTCTGTAATGCTGTAAGCTCTTTGAGAGCGTTGTTCAGCAGCATTACGAAGCAGCTCGCCCTAATGTTTGCATGTCTGCATTTTGGACGTGCACTGGGAGTTACACCCGAATCTTGGGGCTGCACCGGCGAGCAGAATCGAGAAGGTCTGGAGCGGTACGGTTATCGAATCCAGGCGGCGCTCTCGAGCGATGGCAAGTCCGGTCCGGCCACCGATGGCGTCACGTCCTACCATGCCATCGTCTGGGATCTCGGCTTCCGTGCATGACGGCGACGATCACCACCGTATCGTCAAGGACGCGGTAGAAGACCGCGTACGGGAAGCGGCGCAAGAGCGCGCGTCTCGTTTCCCGGTGGATGATCGAGTAGCGCGGTGGATTCTCGACAATCGAGAGGACGATCCGGTCGACCTCAGAAAGGAACTCCTCGCCGAGGCCCCGGCGCTGGGCCTCGTACCAGAGATAGGCGTCCTCGACGTCGGCGGCTGCCGCCGGACGAACGACGAGTGACGTCACTCGGCTCTCCGGATCCTGCGCAGGACATCTTCCCAGGGGATTCCGACGGGTCCCTCGCGCTCCAAGTCGTCGAGGCGCCGGTCGAGTTCCTGGCGCTGAGGCTCGGTGAGCGGCACTTCGTCGGGAGACAGGCTGTCCCACAGGCGCTCGAGGAGTCTGAGGCGCTCTTCTGCATCCAGGGTTTCGATGTCCAGGTTCGGCATGTCAGCTCCTCAATCAGAGAGTAGCGCCAGAGACAGACGTGGCCACCAACCGGAATGTGCCACCAGCCTCACGCTGCAGCGTTCACTCCATGAGCAGATTCTACACTGTGGGTTCCGGAAAGTTTGGCGGCCGGATTCCGGAAAGTTTGGCGGGTTGACCGAGGCGGCGTAGCGTCGCCGGTACGAGCTGCCGCGTAGGCCCTTTCTGGATCGGGGCGAAGAGCCGTCGTG
>JAZDLZ010000913.1:0-4750 GCA_043801535.1 Pseudomonadota bacterium | reverse complement strand
CCGAGGGTGCTGCCCTCAATGACGACATCGTCTACAGCTCGTACATTGGCTACGACGGTCGAGTAGACCTCGAGGATATCGAGCGTATCGAGGTCGTCCGTGGCGCTGGGTCGGTGCTATACGGTACCGGTGCTTTCTCGGGAGTTGTCAACCTGGTTCTGCGCCGGCCGCCGCCCGGTGGGCATGTCGCGCTCAGCACCGCCGAGGGTGGAATCGCGCGGCTTCGAGCCGGCTATGCGATGAAGCTCGGACAGGACGGCGGCGTCTGGCTGAGCCTGGCAGGAGCGCGGGCGGGCGGGCGTACGATGACGATGGCCAACGACTGGTCGGAGGGCAGCGGTCCTGTCGACGTGCGTGCAGTGGATGCGTTCGAGGCGGGCACTGTGACCGGGCGTCTGTGGCATGGCGATTGGTCGGCGCAGTGGCTGCTGACCGGCCGCGGCCAGGACATCCCGGCGGGCGCCTACGAGACCAGGCTCGGCGAGCCAGGCACCCGTTTTGTCGATGAGCGCGCGTTGCTCGAAGTCCGCTACGAGCCACGGCTCAGCTCACGGGTCCGCATGCTCAGCCGGGTGCACGGCAACAGCTATGGCTTCGACGGAACGTACAGTTACCCTGACGATACGACTGCGGTGGAGGAATTCCGTGGCTTGTGGGTGGGTGGAGAGGCGCGGGTAGTCGTCGACGTCAGTCGGCGATTACGGTTGACGGTCGGTTCCGAAGGTCAGTGGCACGCTGTCGCGCGCATGCTCGGCAACTTCGACGATGGCACCACCTCCGAGGCGTACCTCGACGAAGATCAGCCGTTCGAGTTGGGCGCAGGATATGCTCTGCTCGAGGGGGAGGCTTTCCCTTGGCTTCGCTTTTCGGCAGGCGCTCGGCTCGACTACTATTCGACGTTCGGCTCGTCGATCAATCCGCGACTGGCGGTGATCGTTCGGCCACGTGAGGGCGACGTCGTGAAGCTGTTCGCTGGGCGGGCGTTCCGCGCCCCCAGCGTCTACGAGCTCTACTACAACGATGGCGGTGAGACTCAGGTGGCGAGTGGACACGGCGGCTACAGACTGAGCCCAGAAGTCGGCTATTCGGCCGAGCTCGAGTACTTGCACCGGTTCAACGAGACCTCGAGCATCGCCGTGACCGCCTACGGCGGCTGGTCGACGGGGATCATCGAGACCGTTCCGGTGAATCCCGAAGAAGATCTGCCGTTCGTCTACCGCAACAGCGACGTTGCCATCGCCACCCTTGGCGGCGATCTGGAGCTGCGCCGTGAGTGGCGGCGTGGCTGGATGCTCGCGGCGTCATACGGCTATCTCTGGACGCGAAGCCGGGAGCCGCACGAGGATGGAGCAATGGTCAACGCTCGCGTACCCAATGCGCCCGAGCACTTTGCGGCAGTGCGATCGATCATGGTCTTGGTGCCCGAGGTGGCGGTTCTGGCAGCTCGAATGGGTTTGGAGGCGCCAAGACGGATCAACCTCTCATCCGAGGACGTGACCGACGCTGCCTTGGTCGCCGATCTAGTCCTTTCCGGCGGTGTCCGGCGGGCTGGCGTGCGCTACACGGTGGGCGTCTACAACCTGTTCGACTGGCGGTACCAGGTTCCGGTTTCCGACGCCTTTCCCGTTCCGATCATGCCACAAGCGGGACGGAGCTTCATGGCAAGCGTGGCAAGGGATTTCTAGGACAAGTGCGCGTCTGCCAGACATGCGGCGAGTCCTATGACGACGGAGCCACCGTGTGCGCCAAGGACGGCACTCCGCTGGTTTCGTCGTCGGTGCGGAAGGCTTCCACGGCCTCGGCCTCGGCCTATGCCTCCACCCCTCCACTTGGCTCTGACTCGATGCCAGTCGCAGTGGTGCCGGCCGCAGCGCAATTGTCTGCCTCTCCTTCCAGGGCCGTCGCTGCGCCGCCGGTTGTCGAGCGGTCGCAAGCCGGCCGGCTTCTTGGCGGCCGTTACCTGCTCACCCGCCAGATTGGAGTGGGCGGTTTCGGTGCCGTGTTCGAAGCTGAAGACCAGAGGCTCTGCAAGCGGGTGGCGGTAAAAGTCCTGGCAAACGAGCTGGCGATGACGCCAGGCGTGCTCGAGCGATTCCGTCGCGAAGCCATCACCGCCAGTCGCGTTGGTCACAAGAACATCGTCGACGTCACCGACTTCGCCCAGGACGCAGACGGGACCTCCTTCATCGTCATGGAGTTTCTCGACGGCACTGACCTGGCACATGTGCTCCGTGACGAGGGACCGCTGCCGATCGCACGAATTCTCTCGATCACCACCCAGGTCGCCTTTGCCCTGTCGGCAGCACACGAAAAGGGCGTTCTTCACCGGGACCTGAAGCCGGCCAATATTTTCATCACCACGATCGGTACCGTCGACGATTTCGTCAAGATTCTGGATTTCGGCATTTCGAAAGTCGTCGGTGGCGCCGCGACCGGACATACGCTTACCGTGGCCGGCCAGATCATGGGGACTCCTCACTACATGTCGCCCGAGCAGGCCGCAGGCGAAGTCTCCATGGACGGTCGAACCGACATCTACTCGCTCGGTGCGATTCTGTTCGAGATGCTGGTCGGGCAGCCGCCGTTCAATGCCGCGAGCTTCATTGGCGTCCTGGCGCAGCACCTGGCTTGCGAACCAGAGAGGCCTTCCCGCACCGCACCGCACCGAGGGATTCCGGAACGGGCGGATCAGATAGTCCTGCGAGCGCTGGCCAAGAAACCAGCCGATCGATATCCCGGCATGAAGGAGCTCGCCGAAGATACCCTCGCCCTGCTCAAGGAGATCGATCCAGCCGCGGCCGCGCTCGTCAAGCCCACGCGCCAGAAGGGTGCAGCTCAGCCACCGGCGGCGGTGCAGTCGACGTCGTGCAGCTCGCCGATGACACCGGCTGCTGCCGAGTCGCCCAAGAGCAGACGAGGAATAGCATTGGTGACCGCCGTCACCGCGGTGGTGCTGCTCGCTGGCGTGCTGGTCGTGCGGCAACTCGCTGGTCGAAGAACCGCCGATGTGCATGGAGCGGCGCCTCCACAGTCAGCGACGACCGTTGCTCCAGCCGTGGCTGCGTCTGGCTCACCGCCAACACCTGATTCGCAATCAGCGTTCGATTCGCATCCTGTGGAAGCGCGCGCCACAGCGACAAGCTTGGCGACAGCCACCACAGCCACCACAGCCACTACCACAGCCACTACACCCGCAGCGTCCGCAGCATCCCACATCAGACTCCTCTCCGAGCCCACTGGCGTCGAAGTACGAGACGCCGACGGCAGCGTGCTTGGCACCACGCCGACTACGATCGATCGGCCGAAGCCAGGGGACGTGCGCGAGGTAAAGGTGCGGTGGAATGGGAAGGACTATCCCGTTCGGATCGAAGCAGTGACCCCCGATCCGTTCACGGTCAACCTGCAGCGCCTCTCCGGACGAGGATCGTCGGCCAAGAAACCCTTCCGCGATGTGATCGAGACGCGGTAGGGGGCGATCAGGAGCGGGACTTCGAAAGGCTGTGGGCCGGTGTCTTCGACTATTGGCTGGCCGTGCTGAACCGGTGCGTATCGCCGGTGAGAAAGCGTCCTGGTACCGTCCCCCGGGCGAAAGGCACCCAGGCGGCATTGTGCGTGCCCGCTGGTGCGGGCATCCCGGTCATCTCGTCGGCACGCACGAACGTCACGTCGGATGGCGCGGGAAAATCGACGACCGGCGTTGCCGGGTGGGCCGCGCGCATGAAGTCGAGCCAGATCGGAAGGGCGGTCGTGCCCCCGGTTGCTCCATAGCCGATCGGCTTGAAGTTGTCGCGACCGACCCACACTCCGACCGTCAACTCTGGCGTGTACCCGATGAACCACGCATCTCGAAAACCGGTCGACGTTCCGGTCTTGGCGCCGACGGGACGCTCGATGGTTGCTGCCTTGCGGGCGGTTCCGCGGGCGACCACGGTCTTCATCAAGTCGACCATCAGGTACGCGACTGCGCCGGGGAGCGCCCGTTCCTCCGGCAGCTTCCCTCGAGAGTCCTCGACGACTCTGCCGTCGTCGGTCGTCACGAATTGGCAGAAGCGCGGCCGTATCCTTTTGCCACCGGCGGGAAATGCTGCAAATGCGCTGGTCATCTCGAGGGGTGTGACGTCCGGCGTGCCGAGAGCCACCGAGATGTGACGCGGGATCGGGGTCGTGATTCCCAGGCTGCGCATGGTCTTGATGATTGGATCGACGCCGATCGCAGCAGTGAGGCGCACGCTCACGGTATTGATCGACTTCGCCAGGGCGGTTCGTAGCGTGACCGGACCGAGGTATTCGTGCTTGTAGTTCTGCGGTGCCCAGATTCCCGACGCTGTCTTGATTGCGATCGGGCTATCGGCTACTACCGACAGGTGGTTGAAATCCTTCTGCGCCAGGGCGGTTGCGTAAATGAAGGGTTTGATCGATGAGCCTGCCTGTCGCCGTGCCTGGGTTGCACGGTTGAATTGACTCTGCGCGAAGTCATAGCCGCCAACGAGAGCGCGAACGTCGCCAGTTTTGTTGTCGATCGCCACGAGCGCCGCTTGAACATCGGGCGGTTGGGCAAGCACCAGGGTGTCGCCTTTCTTTTCGTCTCGAACAATGCGCACCGGCAAGAGATCTCCTCGCCCCAGGTGTTGCCTCTTTTCTCCCCGCCAGCGCAGCGCGCGGTGAGCATCATGGTCGACGAGCCGCAGAGTGCGCGGTCCAAGGTCGACGGACACCACCCTGCGGGACTCCTTGATCTCGGCAACCATTC
>JAZDLZ010000888.1:0-3791 GCA_043801535.1 Pseudomonadota bacterium | reverse complement strand
GAGGCGCTCACGGCATCACGCGATGCGTCCTTGGCCACGGTACCCTCGTTTGCGCAGCCGCGCAACGGTGCCAGGTTGGCGGCGGCGCAAACGCCGGAAGACCGGCCTGCCACACAATTGGCACCTTGCTCCAGATGTCGTCGAGGAGCTCGCAATAGTCCCGATAGAAGGCGCCAAGATCCCAGACGAGGTAGTCGCCCAGCTCGGTCACTGCAATCAGCTCGTTTGCGCAGGATTCGCCTCCGAGGAGAGGCCCGGACGAGCTCCACCGGGTTCCATCGTCGACAGGGCGGCGAGGGCTCGCAGCCGCCCTTCGATCGAGCAAGGCGTAGCGGGGGGGGGGCCCCGTCGAGCTCCGCTCGATGGGGGGGCGGCGAGGGCTCGCAGCCGCCCTTCGATCCAGGAGCAGATGCACGACCGGACCGTGAAGCTTCGCCGAGTCGAGCAGCGCACCGTTCTCCAGATTCCATATTCCGACGAAGCCACTGGCATGGCCGGCGATCAACGTACCGGGTGGACCTTCGATAATCCTGCTGACCGCGCTCGCTGGTACACCCTCGAAGGCGAACGAAGGTGTCGCTCGCTGGTGGCCACGCTCCGCGGCCGTGTCCGTGTCCTGCTGGAGCAGCTGGATATTGCCGTCCTCGAAGCCGGAGACGACGGAGCCGCGAACGCAGCCAACCGCTGTTTGCCCGACATCCGCCTTGAATGAACCTGTCTTGACGCCCTGTTCGTCGAACAAGAGAACCTCGTTGCCAACGGCGACGAGTATTCCGCCGGTCTTGCCGCCATTGCGACAATTGTCGCCATTGCCGCCGCCCCAAGCAAAGGCGGTAGCGCGGCCGCTTCCGATGTCCAACTCCGCGGACGACAGCGTGCGTACATCGAAGATGTACACCCGACCGCCGGCAATTGCCGCACAGCCAGATGGAATGGCAAGGATCTCCTCGATGCCGGGCACTGGGCGATCGACGACCACGCGATCGGAGGTCGCATCCCAAGCCTGCAGGCGTTCGTCATACGTGCGCAGACAAAGGAGATCAGAGGCGCCGGGGACCTGCGCTGCCGAACCCATTGCTGCCTGAATCTCGACGGCGCGGCGCCACTTGGTGGACACCGAGTCGAATCTCCCTGGCAACGCCGCATCGACCATCGGTCTACCTGCCTCGTCATCAATCGGAAGGCCAGAGGAGACCGCGATTGGCTGGCGCGACGCGGATATGTCCAGCCGAATCCAACCGCGGTGGGTGTATGCCTCGGGTGCCCCGCCACGTTCGCCGAGTATGGGGCTGGGTCGAAAGAGGATCGGTGCGCGCCAAACCGGCATTGCGGTCCGCGCGTCCCAGAGACGTACGGTGCCATCCTTTCCGGTGGTAGCAGCGGTTGTGCCGTCGAGGGTGAAACGGATGGCGGTGACTCCACCGGGACCGTGACCTCTCAGGACGGTCGCACTGGCGGTGGCGAGGTCCCAGATGCGTGCGGCAGCGTCGTCAGTGGTGCCAAGATGCCTGCCATCAGGATGGAACGCTACCGAGTAGACGTGCCCAGTGTGATCGCCAAAGACCCTGGATGTTCCGGTAGCCAGGTCCCATAGTCGGACGGTTCTATCCCAACTGGCAGATGCCAGCCGCTTTCCGTTGGGAGCGAAACCGACGCCCCAGACGAGGTCTCTGTGGCCAGCGAGAACCTGCCTCTGAGCGCCGGTCTGCGCATCCCAGATTCGTACTGTCCCGTCATAGCTGCCGGATGCAACAAGTCTGCCGTCGGAGCTGAAGGCAACGTCCGCGACGCTCGCGGAGTGGCCTGCCAAGACATGCTGTTCTTTGCCTGTGGCCAGATCCCAGAGACGGATGCTCCGGTCGGAGGAGGCCGACGCCAGTGTCTTTCCATCGGGACTGAAATCCATGCCGTCAACAGGACCATGGTGACCCGAAAACACTCGAGGGTTTCCTGGAGATTCGAGGTCCCAGACTCTGATGTTGCAGTCCGAGCCACCGGAAGCTAACGAACGACCATCGGGACTGACAGCCACTCCACGAACCTCTCCAGCCGATCCCGCGAGAGACAGCAACTGGGCGCCAGATGCTACTTCCCAGACGCGCACAGTCCGGTCCGTTCCGCCAGTCGCCAGGTGCCTTCCGTCTGGACTGATCGCAACACGATAGACGACCGCCTCGTGTCCGGCTGCTCTGTCTTCCGGCCGGGTCGCGACTCGCCACAACCGAATGTTCTTGTCGCGGCTGCCAGAGGCAACGAGAGCACCGTCGGGACTGAGTGACACTGACATCGCCTCGTCTTGAGCACCCAGGAACGCGTTGCGTTCGACACCGCTTGCCAGATCCCATACCCGGACGCTCCTGTCGGGACTGGAGGAAACCATGGTCTGGCCGTCCTTGCTAATGTCCAGGCTGAATACCCCACGCTCGTGCCCACGCAGGACCGAGCGCTGCCGGCCACCAGAGGCGACGTCCCACAAGACAATGCTTCCGTCAGAGCTGCCGCTGGCAAGCACTCCACCGTCTGGAGCGAATGCCAAACCACCGCTGCCGGCGAGCACCATCCTCTCCGTCCAATTGGCAACACTCCAAACGCGGACTGGTCCACCCGACATGCCAGCGGCCAGAAGAAGACCGTCGGGACTGAAGGCAACACACCACACGCGGCTCGCGTGTCCTGCCATATCCCGGATTGAGCGAGCGGTAGCAGTATCCCAGACCCGCACGGTTCGATCTTCGCTTCCAGAGGCGAGCAAGCGGCCATCGACACTGAAAGCCAGACCGTAGACCAGGCTACTGTGGCCCACCAAGAGCCGAGTCGTTCCTTCCTCGAGGTTCCACAACACAATCGCGCCAGACCATGCGCCAACGGCAAGCTGCTTGCCGTCGGGAGCAAAGGCAAGAGACACGGAGGCGTGACCATCCGGTCCTCGTAGAAAGCGCACTTGCTGGGTCTCGGTGTCGAATAGGTAGACGAGTCTGTCGATGGCCGTCGCCGCCACCGTGGCACCGTCTGGCGAAAAGGCCACCGCGTACACCTGATCACCGAGCGTTCTCCGCCACGCCAGCGGATCTCGCTCGAGGCGCCACCATAGTCCTCGTCCGAGAAGCGAGTCCTGCGTCTCGAGCGACCCGCGCAGCTTGGCTCGCGCCTCCAGAAGACCGCCGCGACCGAGCGCTGCCCGGGATCCTTCGCGCTGGGCTTCGGCTCGCTGCGTCTGCGCCTCGGCGCGTTCGCTCTCGGCGCGTTCCTTCTGCACCCTGGTCTCGCGCTCCCGCAGCAACGACACCACTGCGATTACCGCCAAGAGCGCCATCACTCCGATGGCCAGCGCACGCTTGCGTTGCCTCTGTCGGTTTTCCTTACGCAGGCTGGCCTTCAAGAATTCCGCAACGTGCTCCGGCACCTTGGTCGAGAGCCGGGCGAGCTTGCGCCGCGCATCGGCGAGCGCATCTCCCTGCCAGACTTCCTCGTCGCGCCGCCCCCGCTTCGCCCACAGCTCCGCCGCCTGGCTGATCTCTGCCAGCACCACCAGCTCCTCGTGGCTTTCTTCGACCCAGCGTGCCAACCGCCCCCAAGTACGTACCAGGGACTCGTGCACCAGCTCGAGCACTGCTTCGCCGTCGCTACCACGACCTTTCCCTTCTCGCTCCGCCTGCCGCCGGCCGCCTTCTGCTGTTCGCCGCACCGTGAAAAGCCGTGCCTGGGTCAGCTTGTCCAGCACTTCGCTAGCGCCAGGTCCAAGACCGACGACAGCCGCTGCCACTGGTATGACCCGCCGCGTTCCCGCCGAC
>JAZDLZ010000884.1:0-7752 GCA_043801535.1 Pseudomonadota bacterium | reverse complement strand
GAGGCCAGTGATCGCGGGCGTGATGGAGAAACGCCACCCCGTCCATTCCCGGCATACGGTAGTCGGAAAGGATGACTTGCGGCTCGTAGCCGCCCGCGGCGCGCTGGAGCGCAGCGCCCGGCTCGGAATCGAACTCTACCTCGTAGCCATAGCGACGGAGAAACCGCCCGATTATCCGCAGTACTGAAGGCTCGTCGTCGACGACCAGGATGCGTCTTGGAGAAGAACCGCTCAGTGTGTTTGCAGGAGATACCCCTGGTGCTGGTAAAGACATACTTTCCCTCGGCCTTCAGCCTTTGCCCGGGCAAGCGCAGCGTGGGCGAAACGGAGCAGATCTCTGGCGCTGGTAACGTCTCTGCTCGGATAGCAAGCAACGCCAATCGATACCTCGCAAGCAGTGCGGGAGCCATCTTCCTCGATCACCGCGGCTCCGCGCACGTCACGCCAGACTCGTTCGGCGATAACCATCGAGCCAGCGAAGTGGGTATTGGGAAGGACCACGACAAACTCGTCATCGCTTGCTCGAGTAACAACATCGCCTTCTCGGCAGGATTGCGCAAGTGTCCTCGCACATCGAACAAGCAAACGATCTCCAGCCTCCCGGCCCAGCTTGCTGTTGATGCGTCTGAGCTCATCCAAGTCTACCGCCATGACTGCCAGGAGCTCATTCTTCTGCGCTGCTCTCCGGAATTCCTCGGCCAGTCGCTGCACCAAGTAGCGATGATTGTGGAGACCAGTCAGTCGGTCGTGCTGCGACGCTTCTTCCAGCTCAGCTCGCCCTCGCGCAGTTTCGTCGACGAGTCGCTTGGTTCGAAGGAGCACCTCGACCCGGGCGCGCAGCTCTTCTGCGTTGTATGGCTTGCCAACGAAATCCTCTGCTCCAGCGCGGAGGACGCTGACACAAGTGGCCGAGTCAGCACTAGCGGAAAGAACGATGACCGGGACGAATCTGCCACCCCGTGCGGCCTCTTTCTTGATCGCTGACAGGACCTCGATACCGCCCAGCCTGGGCATGCTGAGCTCGAGGATCGCCAGGTCGGGCGATTCTGCTTGCGCCTTTTCCAGCGCGTCCTGGCCATCAACGGCTTGCACCACGACACAACCCGTTTGCCGAAGAGCACGGATTGCCTTCTCCATGGCCGCCGGCTCGGGTTCGGCCAAAAGAATAGTCGTCGGACGCATCACTGGTCTCACCACTGGAGATCGGTGGAACGGTCACGGACTTGAGCGCTTTCTCACCGTCGCTCCCCGGCATCGAAACGGCCGCTGGTGTCATTCAAAATGCTTGACAGAAAGTCTCGCATCCAGTAGAAACTCCAAGCTTTCAACGCACGTACGCAAGGATAGCACGATGGCGACCGCGACCGGCAAGACCATGCAGCTCAAGAAAGCCGAGGCCGAGGCCCAGCGCAAGTGGTTCGTAGTTGATGTGGCAGGTAAGACACTCGGCCGAGCTGCCACCAAGATAGCCCATGTTCTTCGGGGGAAGCACAAGACGACCTTCACCCCCCACATTGATTCGGGCGACTTCGTAATTGTGATCAACGCCGACAAAGTCAGGCTCACCGGGAAGAAGTGGACTGACAAACCCTACTACAAACACACGCTGTTCCCCGGCGGTCTGACAACGGTGTCTGCTGCTCGCATGCGCGAGCTACACCCCGAGGAAATGATCAAGCGCGCAGTGTGGGGGATGCTTCCCAAGGGTCCTCTCGGTCGGCAAATATTCAAAAAACTGAAGGTGTACGCGTCCCCGGATCACCAACACGCAGCCCAGCAACCAGAGACGCTCAGCGTCTAGTGGTGCAGTCTGGTAGGCATCTAGTCGAGCAGTAGGCAGGAGCAGGGATGTCAGCAAAAGCTATCTATGCCACCGGGCGCCGCAAGACGGCAGTCGCCCGGGTGTGGCTTTCTCCTGGGAATGGCAAAGTCACTATCAACCGTCGAGAGCTCGAAAACTATTTTGGCCGTGCCACCTCGCGCATGGTGCTGCGCCAGGCCCTGGAAGCAACGGAGACCGACGGCAAGTACGATATCTTCGCCAACGTCAGCGGAGGCGGTCTCGCCGGGCAAGCGGAGGCCGTCCGCCATGGCATCACCAGGGCACTTCTCAAGATCGATGCGACTTTCCGGCCAATCCTCAAAAAGGCTGGCTACATCACGCGCGATCCGCGGAAGAAGGAACGTAAGAAGTACGGCCAGCGCGGTGCCCGAGCCAGATTCCAGTTCTCCAAGCGCTAGCCAAGCCAGCGCAAGCCAGCAGCGCGGATTCTGCCCCCCAGACGATATCGTCCACTGGACGGTGCGGCTTCGACTTGTCCCGGGACACACTCATGTTTTCGCGCCGACTCCCCTGGACACAGCAGGCCAACGCTCTGACCAGTCTTCTCGATGCGCACCGCCGGCGAGGAGCACGGATCTGCGATCTCACGGTGAGCAATCCCACCCAGGTGGGAATCTCCTATCCTGATTCCGTCCTTGCCTCGCTGGCCGACCCGCGTGGCTTGATCTATCTGCCCTCCCCGGCAGGTCTGCTGTCTGCGCGGGAAGCGATCGCCGCTCACACCGTACGAACCGGAGAACAGCTCTCGCCGTCGAGTATCGTGCTTACCTCGTCTACCAGCGAGGCCTATTCCTACCTTTTCAAGCTGCTTGGCGATCCGGGGGACTCGGTGCTGGCGCCCAAGCCGAGCTACCCGCTCCTCGAGCACCTGGCAGCTCTCGATGGTCTCACGATCGTCCCCTATTGGCTTCGCTACGACGGGGGTTGGGAAATTGATTTCTCGTCGCTCGCCGAAGCCCTCGCCACGGCTCGACAGCCGCGGGCAATCCTGGTCGTAAACCCCAACAATCCAACTGGCTCGTATCTCAAGCGCAACGAGCTGGCCAAGCTCGAGGCCATGGCGAACGAGCGTAATCTCGCCTTGATCTCCGACGAAGTATTCGCCGACTACCCTTTCCGCGACGACAACGACGAACGTCGCAGCGCGCTGCTTGCCAGCGAAGCGCGCAGCACGCTGTGCTTCAGCCTGGGTGGGCTCTCCAAGAGCGCTGGGCTGCCACAACTGAAGCTCGGCTGGATCATCGTCGGAGGTCCCGGAACGCAGCGAGCACGCGCCATCGAGAGGCTCGAGCTGATTGCCGACACCTACCTCTCGGTGAGCACTCCGGTGATGCTGGCAACTCCCAGGCTACTCGAGCGCGCCGAATCGATCCGTGGAGCGATTCTCGAGAGAGCACGCGCCAACCGCTCGTGGTTGGAGAGCTATCTTCTGCCGCCCTCGCCTGCCAGTCTCCTCGCTGCCGAGGGCGGATGGTACGCGGTGCTGCGGCTCCCGCAGATCCGTTCGGACGAAGACCTGGCGCTCCACCTTCTCTCGAACCACAATGTTCTCGTTCATCCTGGCTACTTCTACGACTTCCCGCCGCAAACGTATGCTGTCGTGAGCCTTCTTTCCCCGCCCCGAGATCTGCAGAGTGGCATCGCGGCCGTTGTGTCGGCCAGCGTGGAGCGCTAGTATTGGCAGGCCTGCACTCTGCCATCATGGCCTTCAAGCTTCGCGCGCCCACCCTGCCACTCCTTGCCAAGCTAATCCTATTCTATCTAGTCCCCGCCCTGGCGTTGTTCTCGCTCTTCGGCTATGCCTCCTACGAGCTTGCCCGCGACGAGCTCGAGAAGGAGCTTGGCACGCGCTTGGCCGACCTGGCGGCGGCTACTGCGACGCAAATCCGCGGTCGCTATCTCCTCGATCTCATTCCCGGTGACGAGGAACAGCGAGCCTATCTGAACGTGCGCCGCAAACTGGAGGCGGTGAGGAGCAAGACTCTGGCGGCGCGGATCTACGTTTTCAAGCCGGATGGCACCTCGCTCTGCGATACGTTCCCCGAGATGCCGATTGGAAGCAGGTACTACCGCATCGAGCTGGATCGCCACGAGCTCGCCGAGGTATTCGCATCCGGCGCCGCGGTGTCGTCGGTGCTGTTTCGCGGCAAGGACGATCGCTTCTACAAGGTTGGCTACGCCCCGGTCGCCGCCGCCGACGACGATCCGCGGATCGTTGCCGCGATCGGAGTCGAGGCGCCGGCATCGTTCTTCGAACGCCTGGTAGCACTGCGCCGGCACATCCTGCGCTCGGGAGCGCTGCTGGGAAGCGCAGTCGTGTTCGTCTCCATCCTGGTCGCCACTCTCTTGACTAGACCGATCCGCAAGCTGGCATCGTTCGCCGAACGAATCGGCAAAGGTGACCTTGGCGCGCCAGCCGGCATGGCCGGAAGAGACGAGATTGGCATGCTCGGCAGAACCCTCGAGGAGATGCGCCAGGCGCTGCGGGCCCGCGACGAGCGCCTGCGCATGATGCTCGCCGGCATCGCCCACGAGGTCAGGAACCCGCTCGCCGGGATGGAGCTCTTTGCCGGGATCCTGCGCGAAGAGCTGGCCGAAGACAAAGCAAAGCTCGGGCACTTGAGCCGCATCGAACGAGAGCTCGGCCATCTCAAGACCGTAGTGAACGATTTTCTCGACTATGCGCGCCGGCCCAGGCCAAATCTGCGCGATACGGACATGGCTGCCCTGATGACCGAAGTACACGAGCTTGCCCGTCCACTGGCAGATGGTGCCAGCGTCGAGCTCCGTCTCGAGGTGCTGGCGAACGCCCAGGTAGCAGCCGACTGTGGCCAACTTCGACGTGCGTTTCTGAACATCGTTCAAAATGCGATTCAAGCGACGCCAGCGGGCGGTGAGGTGAGAATGGCTCTCTCCCAAAGCAACGCTGCCGAGGTGCGGATTTCAGTCTCCGACAACGGCAAGGGCATTCCTCCCGAGCACCTGGACAAGATCTTTTCCCCCTTCTATACGACCAAGGAAAAGGGTAGTGGTCTCGGTCTGGCGTTCGTGAAAGAGATTCTCAACGATCACGAAGGCAGCCTCGAGGTCAATAGCACCGTCGACCAAGGAACGATCTTCACTGCAGTTCTTCGAGCCACGGCAGCCAGTCCCGGCGACAATGAATGGACAAACGCTCGCCGATCGCGGGAGGCTGGAAACAACGACGGCAAGGGAAACGGGTAGGACGAAATGGGCACTGTGCTAATAATCGACGACAACGAAACGATTCGCGAAGGTCTCGCCCACACCATTTCCAGGATGGGTCACCAGGCGCTCGTTGCCCGCTCCGGGAAGGAAGGTATTGATCTCTTCAAGGCTGGCCCCGGCGTCAGCTCTGGCGCCGGCAGCGGCGTCGATTTCGTGATCACCGACCTGAAAATGGAGGGCATGGATGGCGTTGAGGTCTTGCGCCGTCTGACGACCATCGATCCAGACACGGTCACCATGATCATGACTGCCTACGGCACCGTCGAGGCAGCCGTGGAGGCAATGAAGCTGGGGGCGTTCGACTTTCTCACCAAGCCATTCACCCCCGAGGTGATTCGGCTCAAGGTCGAGCGCGCGCTCGAGCTGCGAGTTGCCCGTAGGGCACGATCGCGCATCGAGGCTCATCGCGACTACTTGCTCGCCGAGGTCGAAAACCGCTACTCCTTTGCCCAGCTCGTCGGCGATTCCCCGATCATGCAGCAAGTATTCGCGACCATCGCCAAGGTAGCGCCAACCGACTCCTCGGTGCTCGTGATGGGCGAAAGCGGTACTGGCAAGGAGCTCGTTGCTCGGGCGATCCACGACCGTTCGCGGCGCAGCGCCGGGCCGTTCATCAAGGTCAATTGCGGCGCCCTGACCGAGACTCTCCTCGAGAGCGAGCTATTCGGTCACGAAAAAGGAGCATTCACCGGGGCGATCAAACGCAAGCTAGGCCGCTTCGAGCTCGCCGAGGGAGGAACCCTGTTCCTGGACGAAATCGGCGATGTATGTCCGGCGATGCAGCTCAAGCTTCTTCGTGCGCTCCAGGAACGCGAGCTCGAGCGTGTGGGTGGAGAGCAAACGATCAAGGTCGATGTCAGAGTTGTCTCGGCAACCAACAAGGATCTTCGCCAGGAAGTTGCTGCCGGCAGGTTCCGCGAAGATCTGTACTATCGCCTCCACGTAGTCCCGATCACCTTGCCTTCGCTTCGCCAGCGCCGGGATGATATTCCCCTCTTGGTCCACCATTTCATTGGCAAGCTGGCACCCCGGGTGAACCAGAGTATCAGCGGTATCGACGACGTCGCGCTGGGCCGCCTGATGGCCTATCGCTGGGCCGGCAATGTAAGGGAGCTCGAGAATACCATTGAGCAGGCAATGGTATTCAGTACCGGAGACCGGATTACCATCGATTCCCTGCCTGCCACTTTGCGTATTGAAGAAGACGACGGCGGCGGCAATCGGCTACAGATTCCCAGCGAGGGAATGAACCTTCCCGAGATTCTCGAGGATCTGGAGAAACAGCTAATCCTGAAGGCCTACGAACGAGCGCAACGAATCAAGACCGAAACCGCCCGCCTGCTAGGCATCAAGACCAGTGCCCTCTACTACAAACTCGAGAAATATGGCATCGAGTGACAGATTTCTGAGGCAGTCGTGGTTGTGATTCTTGTCATTACCGCTGTTTATGTACCTGGCCTGCTGTTTGCTTCACGGACGTACTAATGGCGAGGTTCCTACTAGCTCTCGCGTTTTTTGGAGCCATGACGGCAGCCAACGAGGTCTATGCCGCGCAGGCGGTGGAGACGGTCGCTACCCGCGTTTCGCAGACAGAACGCGAGCGTACCCAGCTTGTCTCCGAACAGCGCGTCCTCGACAAACGGCTTGGCGCCATGACTACCCAGATCAGCAAGCTCAAGGCGGAACGGTCGACGTGGAGCAGAGATCGCAAGCTGCAGGAGGCGCTGGCCGAATCAAGAGCGGTGGCCACTTCGCTCGAAGGGCTCCAGCGCAAGCTAGGCGCAATCGACCAACGACTCCTGGCGGATCTGAAAGCACTGCTCAGGGCCATCGATGAGGAGCTGGCCTGCCAATTCTCGCCGGACAGCGCACCGGACAGCGCCTCGGATAGTTGCCCGGCAAGCTCTGTCGACCAGGCGCGGCGCGGGGCCCTCGAAAAACTGCGCCGCAGCACTCGGCAGAAGCTACCGCGGCCAGCGAGAAAGCTGACTGCTGCCGACTTGAAAGTCGATTTACTTGCTGACCCCGAAGACCTCGAGAGCAGAGCGGCAGAGCTGGCTCAAGGAGAGAGCCGTCTGCGGCTAGAACAAGAACGGCTCAAGCGGCGAATTGCCCGCTACCAGCACATCGACGATCTCCACCGCAGCGAGCTGCGGGCGCAGGAGATGGACGTGTTCCGCATCGACGAGCCACGTCGTCGCACGGGCAAAGCCCAACCTGAGCGAGGATTCGCAGCAACCGTCCCGGTTTCCGAAGCTAACGACAAAAACACCTACAGGAACACTTCTCACGACGATCCCGTTCCGTCGAGCCCAGCAGTAGGATCGATTGATGAAAGTGACAGTCCGGATAGTGATTCGGCAATCGACTTCAATTCAATGAGATCGGACGATAGGAATAGCGAACCGCCCGCGGCCGCCAGACTCGATAGCGATTGGCCGTCGCTTTCGCAGGTCTATTCGGACATCGTCGACCCCAGCACTCTCCAGGCTCTCGAGGCAGCAGAGCGGTCGGGCAGCTTCAGCGCCAAGGCCAAGGCGGCGAATCGTGCGCTTGGCGATTTGCAGGCACAGCTCGAGCTGGTGCGTCAACGCCGACTCGAGATCGAAAAACGTGCTCAGGAGCTCCGAAAACAACGCTAGAACACTAGACTACCTCGG
>JAZDLZ010000883.1:0-3015 GCA_043801535.1 Pseudomonadota bacterium | reverse complement strand
CTCAGCACGTTGGCAAGGTATTTGCCCCCAACCACATAGGCACCGGCGAGGGACTGGAATAGGTTGATGTCCTTTCCGCCCTTGTTGGCATCGAAGTCGCAGTTGACCTGAATGTTGTAGGTCGCGTTGGTGCTTACCGTGATCGTAAGATTGGAGTCGTAGTTGTCTCCGACTGCCAGACTCAGTGGGGTAAGACCGCTGAGGGCAATGGAGATAAAGCCGCCAATGTTAGCTCCCACGTCCTGTGTCTTCGTATCGGAGACTTGCGCCGATGCCATTCCTGAATAGCCTAGAACCAAGAATGCTCCCAAAAGTGCGACCAAAAGAATACGCGTTGACTTCATGTGCACGACCTCCTTTGTTGTGCCGCGCTATTTGGGCGGCGGTTCCCGAGCCTTGCGAAGGCAACACTAGGATCTGTGTAATAATACGATCGAAGAGCAGGGTGCTGTCAAGAAGGTATTTTTGAAAGAAAATACGTAATTGAAATTACTAAGAATTCCGAGATTGAAAAAGACCGACTGCGCCCGCTCCGTGTGGCATCCGAGACGATTCGCGACGAGCACAGGCATGACGGTCGATTCGTTCACGGAGAGTCGGCCGGCGCTGCGCTGCCATCTGCTGGCGCATCGCCTGGAGAGGTTTCGCCGTCTGCTGGCGCTTCGGCTGGTGCTGGAGCGTCCGCAGGCGGCGCTTCCCCCGAAGTAGCGTCTCCCTCGGGCGGCGCTGGAGATGGCGCAGAACCTCCCTCGGCTGGTGCTGCTGTCTCGGAGTCTGTGGAATCCGTCTCGCCTTCCGTTCCCATGTTCAGCACGAGCTCGATCCAGCCACTCTTCCGCGGACGTCGTTTCCGTCCTTCTGGCAGCGGCTCGTCGGTGGTATGGCCGGCGGCGGTGACGCGCTCGGCACCGACTTCCTTTTCGACCAGATAGCGTTTGATTGCTGCGGCTCGCAGAGCGGCAAGCTGGAGATCGGCGAGTCGTTCGCCAAGCTCCCCGCAGTAGGCCGCGATCGTTATTCGTACCGATGGATAGCGTAGCAACAGATCTGCCAGTCCGTCGATGTCGGTGGTGGCGCGCTTGGTGAGCTCGTGGCTGCCCTTGGCGAACGTCACCCCTGCCAGTTTGCCGGCGAGCTTGCGCAGCTCTCTCGGCATCTTGTCGGGGCAACCGTCGTCGTCCTCGAACCCATTGGCGGTCTCCGCCTCGTTGGGGCATTGGTCGGATTCGTCGGCGAGCCCGTCGGAATCGTTGTCCGGCTCCGGACACCCATCTTCGTCCTCGTACCCGTCGGCGTCCTCGGTCTGATCGGGACAGCCATCCTGCGCGCCAAGAATGCCGTCTCCATCGTCGTCGCTCTCCGGGCAGCCGTCTTCGTCTTCCACTTGGTTGACGTTCTCGGCGACCAACGGACAGACGTCGAATTCGTCGGCGAGCCCGTCGCCATCGTTGTCCAGCTCGGGACAGCCGTCGTCGTCGTGAAAACCGTCCTTGTCTTCGGCCTCGCCGGGGCACCAGTCGTCGTTCATGGCGATTCCGTCCCCGTCGGTGTCAGGCGGCAGGGTCTCGACCTTCCCCTTCTTCGGGGGAGGTCGAGTGCTGCCGAACCGGCGGTAGGCGCCGAGGACGATCTCGTAGCTGGCAGTAGGAATCCCATCGGTTTCGCCGGGCGCGAACAGCGCACGCGCGTCGAGGCGCAGCCAGAGGTTCCAGAAAGGCGAGAATTTCATTCCGATGCCAGCGTCGAGCACGGCGTCGCTGTCACCCGAGTGTAGCGGAATGCTGAGGACCTGGTTTTCGGTGGAGGGATCGGTTCGCCATGAGGTGGTGCTGCCAATTCCGAGAGTGAGGAAAGGCAGGAATTGGCCACGAGTAAGAGGATGAAGGAGCGCATGTCCTCGTAGACCGAGAGCAAACACCCCCGTGTCGGTTTCCAGAATCTGGGTCGGTACGATTCCTAGCTCACCCTCCAGCGTTATCCACGGGTTCAGCAAGTAGCCGACACGGAGACCGCAGGCGAGAGAGCTCTCGGGTGTGATGGTTGCCGGCCCGTCAGAGAAGATCTGGGCCCCGGCAAAGACGCCGCCTTCGACTCGAGACGCCCACTCGGCCTGTGCAGTCCTGGCCAGACACATCATCGCCAGAGCCATCGCCAGACACATGGCGGCACTGGCGGCAATCGCTGTCTTTGCTGAAAGAATCCGCACCGGAGCCTCAATTCAGAATAGCGCCACCGACTAGTTAGTCTCAATGATTCTCGCCAGAGCCTCCGGCTGGTATCCTTTGGATTGCAGATGCCGCGTATGCCAGTGCCAGCAGCTTGTAGGTTTTGGACGGTTGATTCGTGCCAAGGACGGCGCCGAGCCAGCGCTATTTCCAGGGCCGTCCACCGCTTTTCACCGCGGGCTCGCGCCGCTGCCGTCGCCGTTGCCGCTACCGCTACCGTTGTTGTTCGGCCTCTCCTGCGGCAAGCTCGTGCTGCCGGTTCGTTGGAGAGATCCCCCCTGATGGTGTTTTCGCGGCAGTCTCCCCATCGCGAGCGCTGTTCTACAGGGGAATGTGCCAATTCTCGGGCCAGGCGAGCTGGCGCCGGATTGGGGAGCATCCGCACCTCGCTTCGAAGATTCCCGGCTGCCGTGCTTGGCGCTGTGCTGTGCCTTGGCGGGATTGCCGCTTGCAGCGATGGCCCGACCCCTTTGCCGGATGCCGCCATCGACGCTGTCGGCGATGGTGGCGGGCAATTCGGCGTGATCTTCGTAAAGCCGAAACAGGACGAGGAAGTATCCGGTCAGGTGGAGATCGAGCTCGCAGTCACCGGTGGCAGCGACGTTGGTGTCCTGGTGGAGATCTCGGTCGATGAGCTACCTCTGGCGGTGTTCACCGCGCCACCGTACCAGACAGTCTGGGACAGCACTCTGTTTCCGGAAGGTCAATACTCGATCAGGGCGGACGCTTCCAGGACGGGCGGTGAATCGAGCAGTGAGACGATACAGGTCTGGGTTGTGCCGCCGAGCAC